>CAIYZZ010000067.1 GCA_903930805.1 uncultured Rhodocyclaceae bacterium
CTGCGCGCCCTGGCCATGGCAACGCCGCAGCGTCTGACCGGCTTTCCGGATGTTCCCACCATGGACGAAGCGGGAGTGCCGGGCATGGTCGTGAGCACTTGGTACGCGCTCTGGGCAATCAAGGGTACGCCGAAGGAAATCGTGGACCGGATGTACCGCGAGACGGCAAGAGTGCTGGAACAAAAGGACATCAGGGACATCTGGGCGGCGGCGGCCTCCGACCCCGGCGGCATGTCGCCGGAACAGTTCGGGACATTCGTCAGCAGCGAAGTCGCACGCTGGGGAAAAGTAGTAAAGGACGCCGGCGTAAAGCTCGAACTCTAAACATAGTCATTGCAAACAAACTGCATGCGGCGCGCATGCGCCCCGCGTGACTCAACCTTCTTTTGGAGCATTCGATACCATGGCCGGCCCTCTTTCGCATATTCGAGTCCTTGATCTCTCACGCGTGCTCGCCGGCCCCTGGGCGGGCCAGAACCTTGCCGATCTCGGCGCCGAAGTGATCAAGGTCGAACGCCCCAAGTTCGGCGACGATTCACGCACCTATGGCCCGCCCTGGATCAAGGACAAGGACGGCCGCGATACCAAGGACTCGGCCTATTTCACCTCTGCCAACCGCGGCAAGAAATCGATCACCCTCAACATCTCCAAGCCCGAAGGCCAAAAGCTAGTGCGCGAACTGGCGCGGACCTCGGACGTGCTGATCGAGAACTACAAGTTCGGCGACCTGGCGCGCTACGGTCTTGGTTACGACGACCTGAAGCAAGTCAATCCGCGCCTGATCTATTGCTCGGTCACGGGCTTCGGTCAGACGGGCCCGTACCGTGAGCACCCGGGCTACGATTTCATGATTCAGGGCATGGGCGGCATGATGAGCGTGACCGGCGAACCTGATGGCGCACCGGGTGGCGGCCCGCAGCGGGCCGGTGTCCCCGTGGCCGACATCATCACCGGCATGTACGCCAGCATCGCGGTATGCGCGGCGATCGCCCACCGCGCGGAGTCTGGCGTTGGCCAACACCTGGATCTGGCCTTGCTCGACTCGCAGATTGCGCTGCTCGCCTACCAGAACACAAATTACTTCGCCACCGGCAATGCGCCCAAGCGCATCGGCAACCTGCATCCCAATATCGTGCCCTACCAGCCGTTCAAGACCGCCGATGGCGATGTGATCCTCGCCTGCGGCAACGACAACCTGTATCGCAAGTTCTGCGAGGCGGCCGGTTGCAAGGAACTTGCCGACGATGCGCGCTTCTCCGGCAATGGCAAGCGCGTCGAGAATCGTGCCGAACTCACCCGTCTGCTGAAGGACGTCTTCGCCAAGCGATCGACACGAGAGTGGGTGGAGATTCTCGAGTCTGCAGGCATACCGAATGGCCCGATCAACGACGTGGCGCAGGTGTTCGAGGAACCGCAAGTGAAAGCGCGCGCCATCAGGGTCGAACTCGACCACCCGGTCGCTGGAAAACTTCCGACGGTCGCAAGCCCGATGCGCTTCTCCGCGACGCCGGTGGAGTACAAGCTCGCCCCGCCGGTGCTGGGTCAACATACCGAAGAGGTCTTGCGCGGCCTGCTGCAGCTGGACGATGCTGCGATCGCGAAACTGCGCGCCGAGGGCACGATCTAGCCAGTAACGGCGCCGCCAGGCTCTACTTGCGCCGGCGCCCTACCAAAGGCCGATCAGCATTTTTGCCGCCAGCCCGTAAAGCAAGATTGA
>CAIYZZ010000068.1 GCA_903930805.1 uncultured Rhodocyclaceae bacterium
CAGAAGCGCCTGTTCACCGCCTTCGAGCAGGCCGATGGTTCGATGACCCGAAAGTACGGCGGCACCGGTCTGGGCTTGGCCATCTGTAAACGACTTATCCAACTGATGGGTGGTGAGATCGGGGTAGAGAGCACGTCTGGATCAGGCAGCACCTTCTGGTTCACCGTGCGACTGGGCAAGGCCGTGGATGCCGTCTCGCCAGCGCCGACTTTTGTAGACGAATCAGCCGAGCTGCAACTCAAAACGAAATATGCCGGTACGCGCATCCTGTTGGCAGAAGATGA
Source organism: uncultured Rhodocyclaceae bacterium (assembly GCA_903930805.1). Classification (GTDB taxonomy): domain Bacteria; phylum Pseudomonadota; class Gammaproteobacteria; order Burkholderiales; family Rhodocyclaceae; genus Sulfuricystis. The sequence continues at coordinate 285 of CAIYZZ010000068.1, forward strand.
GCCAATCAATCAGGAAGTCTCGCGTGGATTGCTGGAAGATGTTGGTCTAACCGTGGAATTGGCCGAGGATGGAGGTCTCGCTGTCACCATGGCGCAACGTAGCCATTACGATCTGATCTTGATGGACATGCAGATGCCGCAGATGAACGGTGTCGAGGCTACACGGGTAATCCGGGCGCTACCCGGGTACTCAAAGACCCCGATTCTGGCGATGACGGCAAACGCCTTCGATGAAGATCGCAGGGTCTGTATTGAAGCAGGCATGGACGACCACATCGGCAAACCTGTCGTTCCCGAGACGATGTACGAGACCTTGCTGAAGTGGCTGGCTCAGCCCCGCACGTAAGCGACTGGGAAACGCACCTTGAAATACCTCACCGTTCGCCTGGCAGACCTGCCAAAGCTAATTGGCCTTGCCGGGGTGTATGTGCTGCTGGCCCAGACCGTCTTGCTGATTTTTGGCGGAAACAGTGTCGTCGGTTTCCTTTGGCCCGCCACAGGCGTGGGTCTGGCCGTTGTGCTGCTGGGTGGCTACAAGTATCTGCCGGCGGCTTTCGTGGGCGCCCTGCTGGGCTATTTGCTGGTGGGCAGTTCCACCACTTTCTCTCTGATCGTGGCGCTGCGCCACGTACTGACCCTCGCGCTCGGCGTCTGGCTGCTACAGCGGGAAGCTCGCTTCGACCCGGATTTGCGCAAACTGGGCGACTATGTGCGCCTGCTCCTGCTGGCCTTTGGTGTTAGCCTGTTAACCGCTGCGTTCATGCAAGCACTGGCTGCAATCGACGTGCAGGCCCTAGGCGGTTTTCACAGTTTGAAGCAGCGCGTCGCCGGGAATACGATGGGGATCAGCGTCATCATGCCCTTCGTGCTGGTCTGGCGGCGCTGGCCGCGCGAATGGCTGGCGACCTGGCGCACAACCGGCGAAACCCTGCTGATCCTCGGTCTGACCTTCCTCGTCGGCCAGGTGGTGTTCCTCAACTGGCTGCATGATTCGCTCGGCCAGATCGCGCGCGGCTACTGGCTGTTCCTTTTCGTTACCTGGGCCGCCGTGCGCCTGGGGCTACACGGCGCGGTGCTGACCATCCTGATGATGGCCATCCAGGGCGTCGTGGGCGCGCAATGGGGGCTGGGCTTCTTCTCCAACGACATCGCCAAGACCGGCCTGTCCAACTATTTCTACTACACCTTGTGCCTCTCGGCGGTCGGCATGGCCCTGGCCATCTATATCAGCCAGAAAAAACAGGCGACACAAGCGTTGGAGGCATATCAGCAGCATCTGCAGAAATTGGTCGATCAACGCACCCGACAGGTAGAAGAGCGCACGCAGCAGGTAGAGAAACTGAACGTGGAACTGCAGCGCCGGGTCGACGAGGCCGAAGCCGCCAATCAGGCCAAGAGTGCCTTCCTGGCGAAGATGAGCCATGAAATCCGCACTCCCATCAATGGCATCTTGGGTTTGGCTTATCTGCTCTCCCGCAATGCGCATGATGAGAAGGAGTCAGAACAACTGGACAAGATCCGGTTGTCCGGCCAGCACCTGCTTTCCATCATCAACGACATCCTCGACATCTCGAAGATTGAGGCCGGTAAGCTTGTGCTCGAAGTGCGGAACTTTGCCACAACTGAGTTGATAGCAGCCGTACAAGCCGTAGTGGAGAGCAACATTTACAACAAGGGGTTGGAGTTTCACGTCGAATGTGCGAGTTTGCCGGACTACCTTGTTGGTGACCAAAACCGTCTCACTCAGATTCTGGTGAACTACCTCGGCAATGCGGTGAAATTTACGCAACAGGGCAGCATCACACTGAGCTGCACGATTGAGGATCAGACTGATGCGGATGTGCTGGTGCGCTTCACTGTGGCTGACACCGGTATCGGCATGACGCCGGAGCAACAATCCCGACTCTTCAAGGCGTTCGAACAGGCTGATAACTCAACGACACGCAGTTACGGTGGCACCGGTCTTGGGCTGGCCATCAGTAAGCGTTTGGCAGAAAAGATGGGCGGAACGGTCGGTGTTGAAAGCCAACCGGGCGTTGGCAGTCGTTTTGGGGTTTCGGTACGGCTAGGCAAGGGACACCTTGACGCAATGACCACTGTTCAGGCAGCAAACCATCTTACTGAACGTGAACTACGCGATAATTTCGGAGGTGTGCGGGTACTTCTGGCCGAAGATAACCCCATCAATCAGGAGGTGGCGCTGGGCATCCTGCATGAGGTTAGCCTGAATGCTGACTTGGCCGAGAATGGCGCAATAGCCGTAGAGATGGCGGCAACCGGAAATTACGCACTGATCCTGATGGACATGCAAATGCCCGAACTTGACGGGGTGGAGGCAACCAAAAGGATTCGTGCCAATGGGCAGCGAATTCCAATCGTCGCCATGACAGCAAATGCTTTCAGTGATGATCGGGAACGATGTATGGCGGCAGGAATGGACGACTTCGTCGCCAAACCCGTGGTTCCTGAGCAGCTATTCGAGACCCTGCTGCGATGGATCCCGGCCCATTTGTTACCGGTACGCAGCCCCCAGCAAGCGGCCAAGCCAGAAACGATTCCTCCAGATTCCTTGGAGGCCAGGATGCACGCCAAGCTTTCCTGCATCGAAGGAGTGGACCTGGCGGCCGGCTTGCGCAATATCCGCAACAACTGGCAAGCTTACATACGCCTGCTCAATCTCTTCATGCAAGCGCATGGCAAAGATGATCAGCGTATCGCTGCAGCACTGGATGCGGGCAATCTGAAGGAAGCGCGGGAACTGGCGCATGGACTCAAGGGTAGTGCCGGCACCCTGGGTTTTACAAAGATCCATGATTTTGCTGAAGCGATTGAACTACCACTTAAGCAAGAATCCGCCGATGCGACCAGTGCAGCCAGGAAAGAGGTTGAGGTACTGGGCAGCGTATTGCCAGCATTCATTTCCAAGTTAACTGCTGCGGTTACCATCAGCGAATGTTCCTAGCCATTTGCTTCGGCCGGAATCTGATGAGTTAACAGTCGTTCGGGTTGCCTGAGTAATCGCTGCCGCTACGTCTCTTTCTGGCCGGTTACAGCCGATGTAAAACTCGGCGCTGGCAGGACGGCGTCGCACTACCAGGTTTCGCCGGACGGCTATTGCACGACGCCGAGTTTTTTTGACCACCAGGGTGTGATTGCCGGCAGCAAGGTCAGGGTCCAGATCACCACCCAGGCTGTCAGCGGCAGGAGCTGGGTCAGTTCCGGAAACTGTGCAGCGGTAATGACGGCCAGCACGACCGGGATCACACCCGTCTCCCGGATGACGCTCATGAACAGCTTGTCCTTCATGCTGAGATCGGTCGGCAGCAAGGACAGCATGACGGCCACGGGCCGGGCGACGAGAATGAAGGCAAGCGATACCAGCAGCCCCAGGAGTGCGGAATCCCACAGCTCGCCCAACGCGACAAACGGGCCGACCATCATGAAGATCGTCGGCTTGGCAATGCTCTCGATCTTGACCTCCATGGTACGCAGGGTGGTATGGAAGTATTCCTTGCCATGGTTGTAATTGGCGAACAGGCCGGCCACAAAGGCCGCCAGGAAGCCGTTGCCATGAATGGCCTGCGCCAGCAGGAAGGTCACCAGCGGAATGGCCAGCACGATTGCAAAGTCGTAGGTGGTCTCGCCGACTTCACGCGCGTTGTCCCGCGACTTGTAGGTTTCGTAGCCGTACATCGCAGCCCAGCCGATGGCGCCGGCAATGCTGCCGAACAGGAACTGCTTGCCCAGTTGCAGCATGTTTTCGGCACTGAACAGCCCGGAAACCAGGCCACCCAGCGAATCCAGCGCAACGCCTGCCAGCACCATGGACGCCACAGCAGCGGTAAAGATGGCACCCACCGCATCGTTGAGGGCGCTTTCGGCAACCGAAATGCTGGAGAGGCGCTTGTACTCGTCCTTGAAGACCAGGCGTTTCATGGTCGGGATCAGTGCCGCCGGATCGGTGGAGCCGAGAATGGCACCCAGCAAGGCGGCCGTCTTGCCATCCAACCCCATCGCCAACAGGATCGGAAACAGGACGAAGAAGGTGATGAGATAACCCACCACGGCGATCATCACGGTCGGAAAAGCGATCTTGACGATATCCTGCCGGTCCAGTTCGTCGCCGCCACCCTTCAGGATGATGGCGGCCAGAGCGGTGCACACCACCACCGCGAGCATGGCATCTGCGGCAATGGGCGCCAATGCGTCATGCAGGACGACCCCCACCAGCAGCTGCAAGGTGAAATTGGGGAAAACCGTACCTTCGGCCAATTTGCTGCACGCCCAGCCGAACACCAGAAACAGCCCCATGCACCAGAGGGAGTTGGCGATCGCCGCGTCCATCCCGCCAAGCGCAGTCAGGTGCCCAAGAATTGCCGGAGCAATGCGATTCAACAGAAAAGCGACAACAAACAGGCCAGCAATTTTTGCGTAATTCATGGCGGGAAAACCTTGCGATAAGCGGGCAAGGCCATTTTATACGCTACAGGATGTATCTCCGTTGCAGCCACTACCTGCGGTACAGGAACAGCAATCCTGCTTTCCTTCTTTGCGGAATGGCCCGAGCTGTGGATTCTGGCGGGCAAAGCGCCGGTACAGACGCTCGACCAGAATGCCGCCGATGGCGACCGAGAAAATCACGCCGATGGTGATCAGCAGATTCGCAATCATGCGCCGATGCCCGCAAAGCCCATGAAGGCCAGCGACAATACACCGGCCAGCATCAGCGTCATGGCGGTACCCTGCAAAACGCCGGGCACGTCAGACAGATTGACCCGTTCGCGCACGCTGGCCAGCAAGGTCAGCGCCAGCGTGAAGCCGGCACCACCACCGATGGCAAAAGTCATCGACTGCCAGAAGTCATATTCACGCGCGGTCTGGAACAGCGCCACTCCCAGTACCGCGCAGTTGGTGGTGATGAGCGGCAGATAGATACCCAGTGCGCGGAATAGCGACGGGCTGTTTTTCTTGACGAACATTTCCACCAGTTGCACAGCTGCGGCAATGACGACGATGTAGCAGATCAGGCGCAAGAATTCCAGGTGCAGCGGATCCAGCACCATGTTGAGCAGGTAGGCCGAGAGCGAGGCAATGGCGATGACGAAGGTCGTCGCCAAGCCAAGGGGAAAGGCCACCGAAACACTGTGGGTCACGCCGAGAAACGGGCACATGCCAAGGAACATCGCCAGCACGAAATTTCCGGAGAGGATCGTGGTGACCAGAATCTGGCCGAGGGACTCATGTACCATGGCTGGCTCCTTGCGCGACAACGGCGGTACCGCCACCACGGTCCTTGCGTGCCCGATAGATGGAGAACAGCAGCAGCCAGCCGCCCATGACGAAGAAGCCGCCCGGCGGCAACACCATCACCACCCAGGGCTGGAAATCTGCGCCGAACAGCGAAAAGCCTAGCAGCGTGCCATTGCCGAGAATCTCGCGCACCCCGCCGATCATCGTCAGTCCGAGCGTGAAGCCCAAGCCCATACCGGTAGCGTTGAGCGTGGCTGCCACGGGCGGGAACTTCGCCGCGTGCGCTTCGGCACGACCGAGCACCAGGCAGTTGGCGACAATCAGCTGGATGTAGGCACCGAGCGCCTCGTACATCTCGAGGCTGATGGCCTGGATGGCGTAATCGACCACAGTCACGAAGGTGGCGATGATGACGATGTAGGTGGCGATGCGCACTTCCTTCGGAATCATGTGCCGCAACAACGAGACCAGCCAGCAGGAGGCGGCGAGCACAAAGGTGGTGGCGAGGCCCATGGAAATCGAGTTGATGGCCGATACGGTCACCGCCATGGTCGGGCACATGCCCAGCACCATGACAAACACCGGGTTGCGTTCCCAGATGCCTTCCATGAACTCCTGCATGTTCTGGGGGGCCGCAGCCGTACTGACGGGAGTGTTCGTACTCATGATTTCACCTTGAGTTTCTCGATGTTGGGCACCAGCTTGGGCAGCAGGAACTCGGCTGCATCATTGATCCCTTTGCCGACGGCACGGGAGGTCACCGTCGCGCCGGCGATGGCGTCGATCTGCCACGGATTCGTCTTGGTGCCGTGCTTCACCGCTTTCACCTCGTTGGCCAGCGCCGACAAATCGTCCTTCAGCTTAACGTCGAGCGCCTTGAAGTTGGCAAGGAAATTCTTGTCGATAAGAATCTTGTCGCCGATGCCCGGTGTTTCACGCATGGTGACAACGCTCATGCCGGTTACGCACTGGCAACCGGGGTCGTAGCCGAACATGATGCGCACCAGATCAGCGTAACCCTTGGCACCGCCCTCGGCAGCAATGCCAGTCAGCTTGCCGTCATCATCGTAGCCGGCGTAGAACTTCGCCACGCCGGGTGGCGCCGCTTCACCACTCTTGGCCTGCCCGATGCCGCCGGCAGGCAAGGCGTAATACTCGACGATGGATTTGGCCGTTGGCACCACCTTGAGCACTGCACGTTCCAGGGCGATACGCCGGTTGGCGTTCGCCGCCGGCAGCGTGATCTCGTAGGAACCGACGATGATTAGTCCGCAGATGGCGGAAATGATGCCAAGCGCACGCAGCAAGACGGCGGTGGGGGTTACGTTGGGAGCAGCTGGAACTTCCGGGCTCATGGTTTCGGCACTCATGACATGCTCCCGGAGTCTTTTTTCGGCTTGTTCTTCAGTAAATGCTTCTTCGGCGTCACCGCAGCATCTTCTTCGCGCGAAATGTAGCTTGGGTTGAGCGGATAGGAGGCGCCGCGCCGCTTCAGTTTGCCCTTGCCGAAGGGCGTTGGTTGGGAAATCTGCTCGATCATCGGCGTTGCTGCGTTGCCGATCAGGATCGCGTACATGACTCCTTCGGGCAAGCCGCCGTAATAGCGGATCAACACCGTCAGCAAACCGATTGAGGCACCGTAGATCCACATGCCGCGCGGCGTCACCGGTGAAGTGACCATGTCGGTTGCCATATACACGGCACCGAGGATCAGGCCGCCTGAAAACAGCATGAAGAAGGGGTCGGGGTAGTGACCAGGGTCAAAGGTGAACAGTGCCCAGGCTGTGACGCCCGCACTGCCGAGAATGGCGGTCGGAATGCGCCAGTCCATGTAGCGGCGGGCAGCCAGATAGGCACCGCACAGCAGGATCAGCAGCGGCGACGGGCCGACCGCCATATGGCCAGTGAGCGACGACATCAAATCCCAGGCATTGACCAGTACGCCCTCAAACTTCCACTTGGCCAGCGGCGTGGCGCCGGCGAGGGCATCGAGTTGTTTGTCGTGCAGCCAGATCGCGACGTCCGGCGGGATCATCAGCGGCCAAGCTAGCGATGAGGGAATGAACTCGGTGAAGCGTCCCGGCAGGAAAGAGGGGGTATAGGTGGCGATGGCCGTCGGGAAGGCCGCCTGCGCGAAGGCCCGGCCGACCAGCGCCGGGTTGAAGATGTTGTGACCGATGCCGCCGAAGATGGACTTGCCGAGCACGATGGCGATGGTCCCGGCGACGAAACACATCCAGAGCGGGAAGCCGGGGGGCAGGGTGAGCGCGAGCAGCAGGCCGGTGATGATGGCGGAAAAGTCGCCAAGGTTTCCCGACTGGGTGCCGGTGGTGATGAACCAGCGCTCGGTCAGCAGGCAGGCCGCCGTGGTGACCAGCATCGCCGCCAGGGCGGAAATGCCGTACTGGTAAATGTAGAAGCCACAGATCGGCAGCAGCGAATAGACCACGTGCAGCATGATCTTTTCGACGCTGCGCGGCCCCTGGATATGGGGCGCGGGACGAATTTCAACCGTTGTACTCATGCCGCAGCTCGCTCTCTCAAGACTTGTTTTGCCACCCGGAACTGCTGGACGAGCGGGATGTTCGACGGACAGACATAGGTGCAGCAGCCGCACTCGAAGCATTCGCCAAGGTGGTAGTCGCTGCCCATCGGTTCATATGCGCGCTTGGCCGCCAGCATTCCGAGGGTCGAAGGATTGAGGCCCATCGGACAGGATTCGACGCACTCGCCGCACTTGATGCACGGGTAGGTCTGCCGCGTTTCGCGCGCCGCCATATCTTCCTTGCGCAGGACCAGCACACCGGATACCCCCTTGGTGATCGGCACATCGAGCGTGGCGATGGCTTGACCCATCATCGGCCCACCGAGGATCACCTGGTGCGATTCCGCCGGCGCGCCGGCATAGTCGAGGACAAAGCGTAAGGGCGTACCGAGCGGCACGGTGTAGTCGCCGGGTTTGGCCACACCGGGTCCGGTGATGGTGACGACCCGTTCGGTCAGTCCTCGGCCCTGTGGTAGCAGCCGGCCCAATGCCGCCAGCGTGCCAACGTTATTCACCACCATGCCCAGCGACACCGGCAGGCTGCCCGCCGGTATTTCTGTCCCGAACAAGGCCATGACCAGCATCTTCTCCGAGCCTTGCGGATACTTGGTCGGCACCATTTCGGCGTGGATCTCCCCCTCCGGTATGGCACCGGCACGCGCGATGGCCGCTTCGATTGCCACGAGGGCGTCCGGTTTGTTGTCTTCGATGCCGATGATGGAACGCACCGCGCCGGTCGCCCGCATGCCATAGCGGATGCCGGTGATGAGGTCATCGGCCTGCTCGACCATCACGCGATGGTCGCAGGTGAGGTAGGGTTCGCACTCGCAGCCATTCACCACCAGCGTATGCACATGGGCCTGCTTGGGCACCGTCAGCTTGGCGTGAGTCGGGAAGGCTGCGCCCCCCAGTCCGACCATGCCGGTATCCCAGATCGCCTGCAGGAGTTCATTGCTGGTCGCAGACGACAGGTCGCGCGGCTGGCCCCACAGATCCTCCTGGGTCGCGCCGGGATGAGCACGAATGACGATCGACTCGATCCAAGGCCCGCGCGCACTGGGGCGCAGGCCGATGAACTCGATCACACCCGTTACTGGCGCGTGGTGCGGCACCGACAGCCAGTCCTCGGTGCGCGCGATCGGTTGGCCACGCACCACCTCCTGCCCGACCCTGACAATGGGGTGTGGCACCTTGCCGATGTGCTGCGACAGCGGCACCGTCACCTTCGGCGGGAAGGGCAGCCGGCGAATTTTCAGGTTCGCCGTAAACTTGTTCGACGGTGGATGCACGCCCCGCTGGAAGGCCTCGCCGCGCAGGAAGGAAAGAAATTTCATCGCCGGATGCTCAGTTGTACTCAGTTATATTTGGCTGCGCGCGCTATCAGCTTGTCGAGTCCCGGCTCGCTCATGTTCCACGGCGTACCCGGATGGATGCAGCCAGCCGTACATTTCTCGGCTGCCTTGACCAGGTCGGCGTATTTCGATCCTTTGGGGTTGATCACCGTGGCTAGCTTCTGCTCGTTGTAGGCAAAAGTCTTGGGTGCGATAGTGGTGCACTCGTCGCAGGCAGTGCATTCGGGCGTTTCGACCCAGACCGGCTCATAATCGCCGCCATTGCCCCCGGCGCTTGCCGTACCGCCAGCGCCGACTTTTTCGTCCGCACCTGCACCCGCAGGTGCAGTGTTAGCAAACGTAGCCCCGCCGACCATGCCCAGGCTGGCCGTAATCTTTGCCAGCAATTCGGCGCGAACCCGTTCGGTGACGTCGGCATCGGCCTCGGTCGGCTGGGCATCGAGGCCGGCGATATTGCGCAGTTGCTTCCAGTAGCTCTGGCGCTCTTCAGTGGCACGCACGATATCTGCGGTGACCAGCAAACGTATCAGCCGGTTCTTCTGGTCCACCGCCCAGATGAAGGGAAACTTGCCTTCGCGTTCGTCGGCGTCGAGTTGCAGGAAATCGGCGATCGGCACCATGTTGGCATTCCAGGTCTCCGGCGGCGCTTTCTTGAAATGCTTGAGGAAGCGTGCCTCGGTCGCGGCGAAGTCGGCGAAGGTCATCGGCAGGCTCATGCTCTGCGCGGTACCGGATTCGTCCTGGTATTTGAGCGTATAGATCGGCCAGTCGGTGTCGAGCGACGGGTTGCCTTCCAGACTGACACATTCACTGAAAGTCGTGCCGGCATCGGGATCAAAGCGGAACAACGGATAGGCACGACCTTCCACGGCCAGCTTGCTCTGTTCGACGCTACGGTCGTCGCCGACACCATGCTCGGGCGGGCACACCGCATAGATGTTGAACAGCGCCGGCCGGCGGCTGTTGATGCCGTCGATATAGTTTTCCAGCAGGTGATTGACGTGGGCGATGGTGCTCGACGCCACGAAGGCCGTACGGTGGGCCATGCCGATCAGCGCGATTTCCTTGCGGGTTTCCTGCTTGCCGCGTCCGGTCGAGCCGAAGGGCGCCATATCAGACACCTGGCTGATGAAGCCTGAGGTACAGGCTTGGCCACCGGTGTTGGAATACACTTGCGTGTCGACCACCAGGATCTTGATCGGCATGCCGGACATCAGCGCGCGCGAGAGGTTCTGGAAGCCGATGTCGTACATCGCACCGTCGCCACCGAGGCTGACGACTGGCGGGCAGAGCAGCCATTCATCCGCCGTGAAGGCATGCCAGTTGAAGCGACGGAAGAAATCATCGTCGCGATCGGGCAGGTAGTCGTTGGCGAGTTCCTTTTCGGCTTTGCGGATGGCCTTGAAGCCATCGGCCATCTTCGCCATGTGGCCCTCGAATATGCCCATTGCTACCGAAGGCGAATCCTGGAACAGGTGTGATGTCCAGGGGAAGGGATAGGGATGGAAGGGGTAGGTCGCGCCCCACACCGAGGTGCAGCCGGTGGAGTTGATGATGCCC
>CAIYZZ010000069.1 GCA_903930805.1 uncultured Rhodocyclaceae bacterium
GGTGACGGTGGCGGATACGGGCGCCAACATCGGCGCGATCACTGCGGCGAACTTCACGGCCTACGCCAATGCGGACGCGTATAACGCTTCGGATAACGTGCTGTCCTTGAACGTGGCGCAGTTTGCGGCGGTGACCAGTGCGAAGCTGACGGCAGGGGACACGGTGACGGTGGCGGATACGGGCGCCAACATCGGCGCGATCACTGCGGCGAACTTCACGGCCTACGCCAATGCGGACGCGTATGATGCGTCGGACAACGTACTGTCCCTGAACGCGGCGCAGTTCACGGCGGTGACCAGCGCGAAACTCACGTTAGGCGACACGGTTACTATTTCGGATACAGGCGCTAACGTGGCTGGATTAACGTTTACCGCCAATGTTGACAAGTACTCGTCAACCGAGACGACATTTGGAGTAGGAGCAGCAAATACATCCGGAGACATAGACGTTAGCGGCACCGTTGGTGATGCTGCGGGTGAATGGGTAAATGCTGCTGGGACTTTGACCTTCTGGGACGGCGCCGCAACAAGGACGGTAACGCTCACAGGAATTACTACGGTTAGTGCTGCAGGTGGAGACGCTATTCTCTCTTTTGCCCCATAATGAACTCTGTGAAGGTGTCATGAGTATCTGGCCATCCAATTTGAGTTAGTTACCAACACTAACCACCCAGCAAGTTCGACCCCCGTCTTCCCGCAGAAGGCGGGGGTTTTTTCATGACTTGCAAACTTCAGCAAGTAGCCGCTCGAGAAATTGCTTCGCATTTGTAGAGGATTTCTATTGATCCCAAGAATTGTCGAGTTGCTGGCACTTAAAGATGACCCCGGCTGGCTAAAGGACTACCGCGAAAAAGGGCAGCTACTGCAGGAGGCGCTCGCAGTTGGACTCCTTCTGGGTAAAGAGATCGCCTGGCCGGTCGAGCAGTACCTGATGGCCCGCTATAGCGAAGAAATGCTGAGTTTCATCGAAGGTGCTACCACAGCAGAAACACTGAGGCTCACCGATGACCCGGTCTTCAGAAGCATGCTGCGGTTTGACGTCCTGGCGAACCACCTCTTTGAATATGTATTGGTTTTGCTGCGAAGACACCTGGCCACCAAGTTCAGCACAGGTTCAGCCGTTGACTTGGGGCTGGTTTGTGATCTTGCGTTGCATTTTCATTTCACCGGCTTTATCTCCGGCGTTGCCGCGATAGAGGCCACAGCACTCAACAGCCTGCTCGCGAACTACACCAGCCACCCCGATCTGCAGTCTTATGCGGTGCTTTCGCTGTACCTGGTGCCACCAGCCACAGACGAGATCGTGGTCGAGGGATTACGCCATCCATCAGCCGCTCAGTTGATCGCTGAACACCAGGAGGGCGCCTGTCTGTTGAAGGCCGCTAATGTAGCTGCAGTCAGTAGCGACGTAATTGGTGATCAATACACGCGTTTCCCATATCCCCTTTGGCGCGCTCCACGGGCCTTCATGGCGTTGCTTCTCGATCGGCTTTTGAAACAACCCGGTAGCGTGGCGATTTCAAAGCGCCGCCTGATCGCTGGCTGTGGTACCGGCCGACAGCCCCTCATTTCACTGACCCGACCCTCGCCGGTTCCAGTTCAAATAGATGCAATCGACATTTCAAGTGCATCCATTGACTACGCGCGTCGCCGCCTCGTGGATTTTTCCAATTGGGTGAACATACAGGAGGCCGACATCGCTGCCTGGTGTCAGGAACGACGACATTATTACGACAACGTCGAGTGCGTCGGTGTATTGCATCACACACCGGATGACCGTAACTATCTGGAAAGCATGATTAACGCGACCAAGCCTGGGGGTGGCATTACCTTGGGGCTCTACTCCAAGACAGGCCGTGAAGATGTTCTGGAGGCACGAACCGCAAGTGAACAAATGGAATTCGGTGGCGATCTGCGTAAGCTGAGAGGAAAGATAATAAATTCCGACCTCAAGCACAAAATGACACTGATGCAGCGCAGAGACTTCTATACCCGATCCGAGTTCAAGGATCTGGTCAACAACAATCGAGAAAAAAACTACGCTGCCAGCGACATCGGGACCCTTCTCGCCGGCTTGCCCGTGAAGATCACATGGTTCAAAGGCATTGACACTCAGCAGTTGGCCAATGAAGAGATTCTGAGTCGTGTTGCGCAGTTGGAACACGCCAACCCGAAAATCTATGCAGGCATGTTCCTATTCACATTGACGGTAGTTGGGTAGTCAATGCCACGTTCACCATCAAAGGGCCTTGGAAGGGAAGCAGCGCCCTCGTCGAAGGTGCAGCAGTTGCTGAGCGAAGGACGGCTACCGGAGGCTGAAACAGCGGTTCAGCACATCCTTGCTGCGGCGCCCCGGAATCCGGATGCCCTGCACCTGCTTGCGATCATCCGTTCTCGCCGCGGTGATAGTGCGGCCGCACTCGGCTTGTGCGAACGTCTGGTGCGTAATCACCCTGACTGCGTCGCGTATTGGAACACCCGAGGCGTGGTGTTGCGCTCACTTGGCAGGCATGATCAGGCTCTCGCGAGTTATGACAAGGCATTGGCCATTAACGAGAGCTATGCTGACGCGCATCAGAATCGCGGTAATGTTCTCAGTGATGCCGGGCGATTCATCGAAGCGTTGGTCAGCTACCAAAAGGCAATAGCGCTGAGCCCAAAGAACTTTCAGGTCCGGCTGTCTGCCTTAGGCCTGTTGCAAAGGTTGGGCCGCGCCAGAGAGGGTCTGCCGTTATGGGATGAAGTGGCACGATTGGCGCCAGAGCAGACCGCAACCTGGGCGCAGGGTGGCGCGCTCTACTTCGCGCTGCATCGGTATCAGGAGGCCTACGACTGTTGGATCAAGGCAATCGCCATGTTCCCCAATCAGGAGGAATTGCTGGGCGACCTTGCCATGCTCTGCAACAAGTTAGGTCGCTGGTCTGAAGCGCAACAGAGAGCAGAGCAGGCGCTGAGCCTAAACTCAGAGAACGCATGGAGCCAATTGATCTATTTGTTTGTTTCGCTACCCATTGTTCGGGAAACACGATCGGCGGAGGGCGCGGAGCTTGAACTATTCAGGAAGAGACTTTCTCTTCTGAGTGATTGGGCAGATAGTAATCCCAAGAGAAGTGCAGATCTGATTCCCTGCCTGACCCGGTTGGCGCCGTTTGAACTCGCCTACTGTCCGGGCAATCATTGCGCGGTACTGTCGGCGTACGGCGATTTTGTTGCTGGCCTGACATCAAGATATCTACCCAAATCCCCCCCTATCGATCGTACAAATGTGCCCCGCAGTCGCCTTCGCCTGGCGATAGCGTCGACGCATATCTGTCACCACTCGGTTTGGGATATTGTGCTGAAGGGGCTCGTTCAGCATCTTGATCGTACGCGCTTCGAAGTGTTCTTCTATATGTTGGGTGGGGAACGTGACGCCGAAACCGACTGGGCACGGCAACTCGCTGACGGCTGGCGTGACATGTCACAGTATGGGCAGGAGCCTGGCCAGTGGTTGAAAGTCATGCACGAGGATGCACCGGATATTATTTTTTATCCAGAACTTGGCATGAATGGTTTGAGCTATTTATTAGCGGCTACCCGGATTGCACCAATTCAGGCCGCCGGTTGGGGGCACCCGATTACCAGTGGATTAGCGACGGTAGACCTCTATTTTTCGGCGGAGTTGTTTGAATCCGAGGATGCTCAAGAACACTACCGCGAACAGCTTGTCCGTTTGCCAGGGACGGGTTGCTGCACGGCGCCATCCGCGGTTGATACGCCTTCCTCTGTGCCGGAGCTGGAGGGCCTGATGTCGGGTATGGGAGGCATCCGTTTTCTGCTCCCGCACGCACCATTCAAATTGCATCCCGACGGGGACATCTTGCTTGTCGAGATTGCCAAGAGATGTCCACAAGCCCGATTTATTTTCATGCGCGATGGCATGTTCTCCTCGATAGCAGATAGCGTCATGAGGCGAATCGGAAAGGCTTTCGATCAAGCACACCTCAACAGCAACAATCACCTTTTTGTCATACCTTGGCAGCGCCGCGCAACATTTCCGAAACTACTTGAACTTGCCGATATCTACCTTGATTGGCCGACATTTTCCGGCTACACGACAGCTTGGCATGCAACACGAAGCGGCCTGCCAATTGTCACTCTGGAAGGAGTCGAACTGCGGCAGCGTCTCGCCGCTGGTTTGCTGCGCAAACTGGGCCTGATCGAAACCATTGCCACTTCGGTAGATGACTACGTCACGATTGCAGTAGGCATCGCAGAGGAGTGCAAAGATCCAGGTCGGCGAGAGGCCCGACGTCAAACAATTAAATCGGCAGCCCCACGAGTAGATAACAACATCGACGTGGTGCGAGTATTCGAACAGGCCTTGGTTGCTGCCTTTACAGAACGTGGCATCTCCAATTCTTTAAACTCGGAGAGCATCCCAAGTCCGATTGGGAACATCAAGATGGCAACAATCGCAACAACCTCTCATGATCTACAGGCCCCCGACTTGTCATTAACGCCATCGCTCGGCACGCCGCCGCAAGACCATGCTGCGTATCCCTGGGAAATACTCGAGTCCGTCGAAAACAATCACTGGCGCACTCTTCGGCAGGACTATGCCCCGACCGGCTTGATCGATATGCTCGACATCGTGCCTGAACGCTGCCTGGATGTCGGATGCTTTGTTGGCGCGACGAGTGCCCTGATTAAATCGCGCCATCCCGGTTGCCGTATGGTTGGCATAGAGCCCTCCAAACCTGCTGTGGAAGTAGCACGGGGACGATTGGACGTTGTACATACTGCTCTGCTTGAGGAAGTCAATTTTGCCGCCGAAGGCTATGGTGAGGGTTATTTCGATGTGATCGTCATGGCAGACGTGCTGGAGCACATGTACAACCCGTGGGGAGCGCTCAAGCGCCTCAAGCCTTACCTGTCACCGCGCGGTTGTCTGTTGGCGAGCATACCCAACGCCCGAAATCTATCGGTGCTAAGCCAGCTTGCTGCCGGGCGCTGGAAGTATGAGCCGGCAGGTTTGCTCGACGTCACCCATATCCGATTTTTTACCCGTATCGAAGTTCAGGAAATGTTCGTCGCGTCAGGTTATCGTATCGACGCTTTCACACATAATCCTGAC
>CAIYZZ010000070.1 GCA_903930805.1 uncultured Rhodocyclaceae bacterium
GCGGCGACATCCGAGACCATTCAACACACCTTGTACGGCGGACTGCTGATGCCGATTGCCGTGCTGGGTGCCCTGACCTGGGTGGCCAAGCGTAACGTCAAATCTGAGGATGGTGAAGGAGGTCAGTCATGAATGCTCACCATGCCAAGCCAGCCCCCGTTGGCGGTTCCCTGTTCAACGGCGTGACGCTAATCGCGGGCTTGCTAGCTGCCGTCATGGCGGCGATCATCGTGGTACGTTTGTTCTACGGGCTCGGTAGCGTGACGGCGCTGAACGATGGTTATCCGTGGGGTATCTGGATCGTCGTTGATGTCGTCATCGGCTCGGCCTTCGCCTGTGGCGGCTTTTCGGTGGCGATGCTGGTCTATATTTTCAACAAGGGCGAATACCATCCGCTGGTGCGACCGGCGTTGCTTGCCAGCCTGTTCGGCTATACGCTCGCTGGTGTCGGCGTGATCTTCGATCTGGGGCGCTGGTGGAACGTCTGGAACATGTTCTGGCCGGGATCCGTCAATCCGAACTCAGTGATGTTCGAGGTGGCGGTGTGCATCTCGGCCTACATCGTGGTGATGTGGATCGAATTCACGCCGGCTTTCTTTGAACAATTCGGCATGCATGAGGCGAAGCGCAAGTTGTCGAAGTTCATGTTTGCCATTATTGCCCTTGGCACGCTGCTGCCGATGATGCACCAGTCTTCGCTGGGAACGATGCTCGTGGTCATGGGGCCGCAGGTGCACCCGCTGTGGCAAACGCCGCTCCAGCCGGCGCTTTACTTGCTGACGGCGATCACCATGGGCTATGCAGTGGTGCTCTTCGAGTCCTGTCTTGCTTCGTCGGCGTATCGCCGCAGTATCGAGATGCATCTGCTCACACCGCTGGCGAAGGTGATGCTCGGTGTGCTGTTGGTCTATCTCGTGGTACGCGTCGGCGATTTGATTGTGCGGGGCGCACTTTCCTACAGTTTTTCAATGTCGCTCGAGTCCCTGATGTTCTGGCTCGAAATGGCCTGCTTCATTGTCCCGCTGTTCATCGTGGGACGTGACGTACAACGTCGCAATCCGGCACGTTTGTTTGTCGCGGGCATTTTGCTGATGCTGGGTGGGACACTGTTGCGACTGAATGGCTTCCTGATTGGCTACGAAACTGTGATCGGCGCGGATACATCTGGCGTTAATTTCCACTACTTTCCGACGCTGCCCGAATTGCTGGTGACGATCGGCATGTTCGCTCTTGAAGTGCTTGGCTACATCATCATCACCCGCCGTTTCCCGGTTTTACCCCGGGAAACCGGACACGCCTGACCGGAGGAGAAAATAATGTCAAAACGCATCACGATTGATCCGATCACCCGCATCGAAGGCCATTTGCGCATCGACTGCGACGTTGATGGCGGCAAGGTCAAGAAGGCCTGGTCCTCCGGTCAGATGTGGCGTGGTGTCGAGCAGATCCTGCTCGGCCGCGACCCGCGCGACGCCTGGACGATCACGCAACGCATCTGCGGCGTGTGCACGACCGTGCACGCCGTGACCTCCGTGCGTGCCGTTGAGAACGCGCTACAGATGGAAGTGCCGCTGAACGCCCAGTACATCCGCAACATGATCATCCTGGCGCATTCGATTCACGACTTCATCGTGCATTTCTACCACCTTTCCGCGCTCGACTGGGTGGATGTCACCTCGGCGCTGAAGGCTGATCCGGACAAGACCGCATCTCTGGCCGAAAGCCTGTCGAACTGGAGCCTCAACAACAAGCATGAAATGCGCAAGACGCACGAGCGGCTGAAGCATTTCGTCAATGGTGGCCAACTCGGTATTTTTACCAACGGCTACTGGGGCCACCCGGCGATGAAATTGTCGCCCGAGGTCAACCTGCTGGCTGTGGCGCACTATCTGCAAGCGCTGGAAGTGCAGCGCCATGCCAACAAGATCGTGTCCATTCTCGGCTCGAAGTCGCCGCACATCCAGAATCTTGCGGTCGGTGGTGTTTCCAACCCGCTGGCGACCGATTCGCAGTCGGTACTGACCGTCGAGCGCCTGCTGGCGCTGAAAACTCATATCGATGGATTGCAGGATTTCGTCAAGAACGTCTACATGGTCGACGTGGCAGCGGTCGGCGCTTTCTACGCCGACTGGACGAAGTACGGCGCGGGCGTGACCAATTACCTTTCCGTACCGGATATCCCGCTCGACACCAAAGGCACCCAGTTCGCCTTCCCTGGCGGTTACATTGAAAACAAGAATCTCGCCGGGCAAAAGCAGATCAAGAACTTCAACGACGATTTCTGGGGCAAGGGTGTAGAAGAGGCAGTCAAGCACTCATGGTACGACTACAGCGAGCAGAAGCCCCTGCATCCTTACAAGGGCGAGACCAAGCCGAACTACACTGACTTTCAGGACAATGGCAAGTATTCCTGGATCAAGTCGCCTACTTTCTACGGCAAACCGGCCCAAGTTGGCCCGCTGGCCCGCGTGCTCAACATGCTCGCTGCGGGTTATGCCCCGGCAACGAAATACGCTACCGGTACGCTCGATCTGGTGTCGACGCTGGCCAAGACCAAGGTCGGCCTGGATGCGATGCATTCGACCATCGGTCGTCATGCCGCGCGCATGATTTCCTGCTGCATCAATGTGGATCTGCTCGGAGAGCAGTGGAATTTGTTGCTTGCC
>CAIYZZ010000071.1 GCA_903930805.1 uncultured Rhodocyclaceae bacterium
AAGCATTCCCGCCCGGTTTATTCAAGGACATTTCCATGCTCGATATCCAACTGCTGCGCAATCAACCCGAACTGGTCGTTGCCGGTCTCGCCCGTCGCGGTGGCACCATCGACCTGGCGCCTTTTGAAGCACTCGAAGCCGAGCGCAAGCAGGTGCAGACGCAGACTCAGGATTTGCAGGCCAAGCGCAATACGCTGTCCAAGCAGATCGGCATGCTCAAAGGCAAAGGTGAAGATGTTGCGCCGGTGATGGCCGAAGTGGCTGGGCTGGGTGATGCGCTCAAGGCCAACGAAGACAAACTCGCGGTTCTGCTCGCCGAGATCGATGCCTTTCTCGCACAGTTACCCAACCTGCCGCATGAAAGTGTGCCTGATGGGCGCGATGAAACCGGTAATGTCGAGGTGTCGCGCTGGGGGACGCCACCGACCTTTGATTTCGCGCCCAAAGACCATGTGGAACTGGGCGAAGGTCTGGGTGGGCTTGATTTCGAAACCGGTGTGAAGATCGCCGGCAGCCGCTTCACGCTGATGCGTGGCGAGGTGGCACGGCTGCACCGTGCGCTCGCGCAGTTCATGCTCGATGTACACACCGGCGAGCACGGCTACACTGAAATCTACTCGCCCTATCTGGTCAACCCCGACAGCATGTTCGGCACCGGCCAGTTGCCCAAGTTCGAGGAAGATCTGTTCCGCGTCGAACGCAGCGACGGTAGCCGGCTCTATCTGATTCCCACCGCCGAAGTACCGGTGACCAACATCGTGCGTGGCGAGATTCTCGATACCGCTGACTTGCCGTTGAAGTTTGCTTGTCATACCCCCTGTTTCCGCTCCGAAGCCGGCAGCTACGGCAAGGACACCCGTGGCATGATCCGCCAGCATCAATTCGACAAGATCGAGATGGTGCAGATCGTCGCGCCGGAAATGTCGTGGGAGGCGCTCGAAGTGCTGACTGGTCATGCCGAAGCCATCCTGCAGAAACTGAACCTGCCTTACCGCAAGATGGCGCTGTGCGCTGGTGACATGGGATTTTCCGCCGCCAAGACCTATGATCTGGAAGTTTGGCTGCCGGCACAGAATACCTACCGGGAGATTTCATCCTGCTCCAATTTTGAGGCCTTCCAGGCGCGCCGAATGCAGGCGCGTTGCCGCGATAAGGGCGGCAAGCCACGCCCCGTGCATACGATTAACGGTTCCGGTCTCGCCGTCGGGCGCACCCTGGTTGCGGTGCTCGAGAACAACCAGCGCGCCGATGGCTGCGTGACGGTTCCTGCGGTGCTCAAGCCCTACATGGGGGGCATCGAGGTGCTATGCCCGCGCAGCTGATGACGGCTTGCCCTTTTTCTTCAGGGGCTTCTTGCGCTGTGGTGCCTCACCGAGACTGGGCGGGGTATAGACCATCTCGAAGCGTGATAGCACGTCGAAGTAGTTGCGGATGTTTTCGACCAGGATGACCGCTTCGCCTCCACGTGCCCGTCCGCTCTTCAAGCGGTTGTAATACTCGGGTTGCGCCATCAGGGGTAGTACCTGCTTCATGTCAACCCAGAGATTCGGGTCGCGCTTGAGACCGGGTGCAAAATGCCGGGCGCCGTTCAGGTGCCCCATGCCCAGGTTGTAAGCCGCCAGCGCAAACCAGAGTCGGTCAGGGTGAATCATTTCTTCCGGCAAATCGTCCATCAGCAGCGCGAGGTATTTCGCGCCGGCCCGAATGCTTTCGCGCGCATTGAGGCGATTACTCACCTTGAGGCGGTCCGCCGTGTCCTCGGTCAGCATCATCATGCCACGCACGCCGGTAGACGATGTGGCGAGCGCATCCCATTTTGATTCCTGGTAGGCCAGCGCCGCCAGCAGGCGCCAGTCGATGCCGGTGATCTCCTGTGCCTCCTGAAACTCGGTTTTAAAATTTGGCAGGCGACCGCGCACATGCTCGAGGAAGGTTTCGATATCCCGCGTATTCAGGCGGCGGATGTGGCCGAAGTAGCGATCGTCAAGCCGTCGTAGGGTGCCATCCTGCTTTGCGGATTCGATGAAGCTTGACGCCCGTTCATCCAGCGCAGCGCTGTCGGCATGGAATGCCCAGACATAGGCCAGCTTTCCCGGCAGTTCGAGTGCTACATCGAGGTCGGGGTAAAAATTCGCAGCCACGGCGAAATGCAGCCCGTCGGTGGCTGCCAGGTCTTGACGGTGGCGGGCGACCCCGGCCAGTAATTCCAGTTCATTGGCCCCGGGACGTTCGATGATGATGGGAGGCGGGGTGATGTTCAGCGCACGAATTGCCCGTTCCTGAGGCGCGCCTGGGATCACCGCAATCTCGCGTTCGGCAAGCTTGTCTGGCGTGTCGACGGGCAGACTGCTCGCGTGCCTGACAATAAGTTGCTGCGTTTCACGCAATGGGGGTGTATAGCGCAACTGCGGATCGCCATACTGCGCCGGTACAGCGGCGGCGAAATGCACCTTGCGCTCACGTACCATCGCCATCAGCGTCAGGTAATCGGGTGCAGTGACATATCGCACCTCGACATTGATCACCTCGGCAAACAACTCGGTCAGATCGCGGTTGAAGCCATTCATCCCCTCGCTGGGTGGCGTGGCTTGTTGAAACACCGAGTCGGCCAGCAAGCCGACGATGAGTGGTTGTTCCGGTCCGGGCGGTTCAAGACGCGAGGTGCAACTCGCGAGCAGGGCAAAAGAAAAGAAGAACGGGCCGAACAGCAGCCGAGCTAGCTGAAGCATCGATTCTCCCTGCGTTTGAGAACCTCCATTGTGCCATGCGGGAAATTGGCCGGTTATAATTCGCGCCGCCGGAGGGGTGGCAGAGTGGTCGAATGTACCTGACTCGAAATCAGGCGTACTGCAAGGTACCGTGGGTTCGAATCCCACCCCCTCCGCCACTTTGAGTTCCAAAGATATCCACTACAGGCCAGTAAGC
>CAIYZZ010000072.1 GCA_903930805.1 uncultured Rhodocyclaceae bacterium
AGCGCTTCGCCAGACAGATAAACACCAAGGCTGCGGGCAAAATCGTGTGCCCACTCATCATCGCTCATCTCGGCGCCGTCGGGTTTGATCCAGTGAATGTCCTTGATGCCCGAACCTTGGATCGGCCGGCCTTGAAAGAAATTGCGACGATGGAATACCGGATGGGCGCGGCGCAGATGGATAAGGCGGGAGACGAAAGCCATCAACTCGCGGTCAGATTCCGATAGAGACCAATTTACCCAGCTGGTTGCGCTGTCCTGGCAGTAGGCGTTGTTGTTGCCTTGCTGCGTGCGGCCCATCTCGTCGCCGGCCAGCAGCATTGGCACCCCCTGCGAGAGAAACAGGGTGGCGAGCAGGTTGCGCTTCTGGCGTGCGCGCAGGGCGTTGATGGTCGCATCGGTGCTTTCACCCTCGACGCCACAGTTCCAGGCCAGGTTGTTGTCGCTGCCGTCGCGGTTGTCCTCGCCGTTGGCAGTGTTGTGCTTGTCGTTGTAGCTCACCAGATCGTGCAGGGTAAAGCCGTCGTGGGCAGTGATGTAATTGATGCTCGCATATGGCCGTCGCCCATTGTGGGCATAGAGGTCACTCGAACCAGTAAGCCGGCGCGCAAACTCGCCGATCAGGCCGCCATCGCCCCGCCAGAAGCCGCGCACGGAATCCCGATAATGGTCGTTCCACTCCGCCCAGCCCACCGGAAAATTGCCAACTTGATAGCCGCCTTCACCCAGGTCCCAGGGTTCGGCGATGAGTTTGACCTGCGATAGGACAGGGTCCTGGTGCAGGATGTCGAAGAAGGCGCCGAGGCGGTCGACTTCGTGCAGTTCGCGCGCCAGCGAGGCGGCAAGATCGAAGCGAAAACCATCGACGTGCATCTCCTGCACCCAGTAACGCAGTGAATCCATCATCATTTGCAAAACGCGCGGATGCTGCATGTTCAGGGTATTGCCGCAACCGGTGTAGTCCATGTAGTAACGCGGGTTGTCGGCGACCAGGCGGTAGTAGGCGGCATTGTCGATGCCCTTGAAGCTCAGCGTCGGGCCGAGGTGATTGCCTTCGGCGGTGTGGTTGTACACCACGTCGAGAATCACCTCGATGCCCGCCGAATGCAGCGTCTTGACCATGGTCTTGAATTCCTTGGTCGAACCACTCGCGCAATAGCGCTGGTCGGGAGCAAAGAAACCGATGGAGTTGTAACCCCAGAAATTGCGTCGACCCGCATCGACCAGATGGCGGTCGTCAATGAAAGCGTGCGTTGGCATGAGTTCCAGCGAAGTCACGCCCAGGCGCTTCAGGTGGTCTATTACCGGTGCAGTGGCGATGCCGGCGTAGGTGCCGCGCAGGGCCGGCGGGACTTTGGGATGGTTTTTGGTGAAGCCGCGCACATGCACCTCATAAATCACCATCTCGTGCCAGGGGATGGCCGGCGAGCGGTCACCACCCCAGGAAAATGCCGGATCGGCTACGCGGCACTTGGACATGCCGGGGGCGTTATCGCGCCGGTTGAACGAAAGATCGCTGTCCGCCTGGCCCGGGCGATAGCCGAAGTGGGCATTGCTCCAGATCAGCGGACCGACGATATCTTTGGCGTAAGGATCGATCAACAACTTGTTAGGATTGAAGCGGTGGCCGCGCGCCGGCTCATAGGGGCCATGGACGCGGTAGCCATACAGCAGCCCCGGCCGCGCTTCCGGCAGGTAGCAATGCCAGACCATGTCGGTCTGTTCGCGCACATTGATGCGTTGAATCTCTTGCTGGCCGGACGGGTCGAACAGGCAAAGCTCCACGCGCTCGGCATGTTCGGAAAAGAGGGCAAAGTTGACGCCCTCGCCATCCCAAGTGGCGCCACGCGGGTAGTGCGAACCGGGCCAGATGGCAGTGATCATCGGGACGTTCATAGGAAGCGCTTGAGGATCTTCTGGCTATGCGCGTCCAGCAGCGTACGGTCGCGGATGATGAAGTGGATGCCCTGGCCGTCGGCGACCATCAGTGCGCCCGGACTTCTCAGGCGGCGAATATCGTCCTCGCTTTTGAGGATCAGCGTGGTTGGACCACGATCGGTTTCGACCTCCCAGGTGCTGGGCGTGGCGTAGCTCGACACGGTAATGATGCGCTGGATCGCTGGCATGAATTCGCGTTGGGCGAGTTCTGCGGCAAGCAGGCTGCGCGTGGCTTCCGGCAGCGTTTCAAGGTTTTCGATCCACTGTAATTCCTTGCTCTCGGCCGACATCAGTGCGATGCCGTAGTCGGGGGCGGAGATGGCGAAGGCACGTACCGGCACGACGTTCTCATGTGCCGTGCCGTCAGCACCGACAAATACCAGTCGGCCGAAACTATTGCGCGACAGGGTGAATGGCGTGTTCATGTGCTTTCTCCCTCGGTCTCACCCAATGCCGGCGGCGCGTCGAACTGCTTGGTCTGCGCCTGGTAGAGACGCCAGTAGTGGCCCTCACGCGCCATCAGGTCGTCATGGTTGCCGATCTCGACAATCTTGCCGCGATCCATGACCACCAAACGATCGGCGCGACGCAGGGTGGAGAGGCGATGGGCGATGGCGATGGTGGTGCGGCCCTTGATCAGGTTGTTGAGCGCGCGCTGGATCTCGAACTCGGTTTCGGTATCGACGGCCGAGGTGGCTTCGTCGAGGATGAGGATCTTCGGGTCGATG
>CAIYZZ010000073.1 GCA_903930805.1 uncultured Rhodocyclaceae bacterium
GAGCTTGATGACCTATATCGCGAAAGCCACTGGCCAACCCATTCACCATTCGCTGATCAAAGGGGGCAGGATAGTTTGGCGTAATAAGAAATTTGTAAGTCTTCATTTGCGCTGAAAGAGCCACGACAGTCAGGTCATTCGAACTGCGAGGTCAAGCACGGGAGACTCGGGGGTAGAGCGTTTCGATCTTATAGGTGCCTGGAAGCTTTGCCAACTCGTCGCAGATCTCCTCCTGATAGCGTTGCGATGACACAAGGATAACCTCTGCACCTACCTTTGTTAAGTCTGTTGCAGGTATCACAGGGTATCCATGGAGAAATGATCCGTGCAGAGTGGTATCCCTATCCGCGATGGCAACGATTAATGCCTTGCTCAAATTGGTCCATTTTAAAAGTTGAGCAGTGTGCATAGACGCCCCGTAAATCACGACCCGGGCCCCTTGCGTATTCCATTTATCAACAAGGCTCGCCACCACGGGGCGTAGGTGCTCTGGGCTCCGCAGCTTGGTGCTATGCGGAGTGGCAAAGGCGCGTCGGACGCTTTGCACTAGGGCTACAAGCTCCGGGTCGTGGGCGATGTCTGACTCAAAACGAGCCAGAGGGGTGTCGAAGGTAGCAAAGCGACGATCACCCATAACACCCGTGTTTGACACTGCGTGCACGCGAGCGCTAACCATAATCCTGGAGCAGTAGGCGACATCACCTTGAAGGCAGAGGCTCAGGTAGGTGTAAACATCTTGCCCCATCCCAATTTCTTCCAGATAACCACCGATACGACGGAAAGCAGGCGCGGCCATAACCGTCGCGGAGGGCCAACATTGACTATGCAGGATGCGGTAAAGTGCTTGGCGTCCGGTTAGAAGCGCGTCATGCGCTTGTGGAACAATTTCCATGAGCAATCGCCTCTCTTGGTCGACCAGGCGGAAGGCTGAGTAAAAGAAAGCAAGCGAAGGTGTCTTTGCAAACGCCTCTACGGCACGCGATAGAAATCGCGTATCTGTGCAGACGTCGTCGCTCTGGAAGACCCAGAGCAAATCCCCCTGTGCATCTCGGGTGCATTCCGTGGCGTTCCTGGCGCATCCTAGGTTCGAGGAGTTTCGCCTGTAATGAACGCGAGGGTCACGCCGGGACCACTGCCGGACTATCGCCTCGGTGTCATCCGTTGATGCGTCATCCACAATGAGAACCTCTATCTCACGATACTCTTGCGCGAGAATGCTCTCAATTGCTTCCCCGATAAGTCGACCATAGTTGAAGGTCGGAATGCAAACGCTTACCAAGCTCACAGCTCTGTCACCTCTAGAAGCCCACACTGCCCAAAGCCATCGTAATCCCACAGTACGGATTTCGCGATTATCGCGACCCAGAGGGATTCTATTTATGCAACTCCAATACCTGCCCTAACAAACCGAGCCACATCTACATGACTGACGATGGCATTTGCGATCCCCGCCATGGTCAGCGGCGGTCCACTGTACACTGAGGGCATTCACCATGAAAATATGGGTAACCATTCCAAGTGGCCTCGGTCCGTGCGCTCAACCTTATTAAAACTCGCCACAATCTCTAAAGCATCTACGCCCATCCCTATGACTATCGATATCATGAATCTAAGCTTTTTCGAGAGCCGGCGCAGCCCCTACTACGTCTATGCACCTGACTATCGTCAATCATCTGCCGGCATTCGATCACTCCATTACCTATGCCATGCTTTGAACGAGATTGGCTACGAAGCCTACATCACCCCTGCACAAATTACCCATTTTCCGCTCAGAACGCCTCTGCTAACAGCGGACATCATCGAGCGTCACTATTTGAATGGCGCGACACCGATCGCCGTATATCCGGAAGTTGTGTTTGGGAACCCGCTTGGGGTACCCAACGTCGCCCGATGGTTATTGAACATGCCGGGGCATTTAGGGGGGGACGACAATTACAGTGCCAACGAGTCCATTTTCTTTTTTGACATTTCATTTATCCCTCCTCATATACGCAGCCAGGAGCAAGGAGACTTCCTACGAATTCCTGCCGTCGATAGAGCAATTTTCAAGAGCAGATTAAACTCAACTTGCAAGTCTCGCAATGGCTATTGCTATTACGCAAACAAATATTTGGCTTTCGGTGGCACTATCGATGAACATCTCAGAAAGACGGCCACCAGCCTGTGCCACGACATACCTCGGTCGCCCGAACAAATCGCAGAAATACTTCAGCAAAGCGAGGCTCTGTACTGCTACGAGCAATCCGCCATAATCCTCGAAGCCATAGCTTGTGGCTGTCCAGTGTTGATCGTCCCTACTCCGTACTGGAAAGAACATGGTAATGGCGGAGATGGATATGGCTTTGGCATTCGCCCTGCGGATGTTCCGAATGCCATCGCAGAGGCATCTCATGACCTGCAATCAGAGTCAATCGATACATGGTTCGAAGCTCAGGAAGCCAAAGCCTGGAGCCTTCTCATTAATTTCATCGAGAAAACTCAGAGTCAAGCACGCGCGCATGCCGCCCAGCTGTCCGTACAAGGATGCACAGAAAAAGACCTCTGGTGCCAACCGAAGGCACAGCGCCGCTTTTTTCTTGAACCCTTCCGAAATTTTGTTCGTCGCACCTTCAAGCCTTCGCTTCCGGACTCGAACACTCCATCGCTCTCGCTTGCCGCCAACAGAACTGGCTCATCTTTAAACCCACTAAGCGCCAATGTGCTTGCACTTTTCGAACAACGCATCTCGGCATGGACTTCACATCCTGTCTTTCATTTGATCATCATCGAAGACGGCATGCCCGATGCCGCCCTAACGCAAACGCTGCAATCACTCCTCCAGCAACACTACAACAAGGTCATCGCCACCGTAATCGCCGCCCGCCCGGCACCCTTTGATCTAGGCAAAGGCAGTCTCGAATGGTGGGAAACACAAGGCAATCAATGGCAGCTTGCGAACGAGGCTATTGCACAATCCCCTGCTGAATGGTGTGCCGTGATTCGAGCGGGCGATTCCATATCACCAGCAGCCTTTCTCATCATTGGTGAATTTCTCAATCAGCATCCGGATTGCCGGATGCTTTATTGTGATGAAGACATTGCGGATGATAGTGGTGGTACGAGTTCTCAGCGCTTGAAGCCGGGATTCGATCTGGAGCAACTGAGAGCCAATGCCTACATGGGTGGCCTGCTCCTCGCCAAACTCGACTTGTGGAAATTCGTCGGCGGCTGGCGACCGTTGCCGCGCGGACTCGATGAGCTTGATGCCGCCCTACGATTAGCAGAGGCTTGCAGCAAAGAGGAAATCGGCCATGTACCCGGCATTCTCTTCCAACGGGATGCGTCAGATCCCGCATTGCAGCCGGATACACCCGAACATCAACTACTTCGCACCCAGGTTGTCCAGGAACACCTAAATCGCCAAGGCATCCCTGCTGTTGCCGAAGACGGTCTGTTGCCGAACCATGTGCATGTGCGCTATGCGCTTGAGAAAACTCCCCTTATTTCCATCATCATTCCAACCCGGAACCGGGCTGCGGCGCTTGAGGCCTGCCTTAACTCGCTGGTTGATCCTACCGAATATCCGGCTTTCGAAATTATCGTTGTCGATAACGGCAGCGACGACGACACGGCCCGTGCCTATCTGGATGGACTGGTTCAAATGAATAGCGAGCAGATTCGCGTTTTGTCATTCAGCGAGCCTTTCAATTTGGCGGCACTCTACAATTTCGCGGCCCGACAGGCCAAGGGTGAATTGCTGCTGCTGATGCATGACGATGTCTCTGCCATGCACCGTGACTGGTTGTTGAATATGGCTGCGTTTTGTAGCCAGCCAGAGGTTGGTGCCGTGGGGGCACGACTTCTGTTGCCGGATGGGACTTTGCAGCAGGGCTGGCTGATGCCGGTCAAGGCCGGCATCACAGACCAGCCATTCCACAAGTGGCCGCTGGATGCCCCCGATTCGCAAAACCATTTGAATGTCGACCAGGAAGTGCCTGCCGTTGGCTGTGCCTGCATGCTCGTGAAGAAAGCGGCCTTCGATGCGGTTGGCGGCATTGATGCAGAGCGCTTTCCTGAGTACTTCGCCGACATCGACCTGTGCCTGAGCCTGCGCAAGGCGGGCTACAAGATTCTCTGGACGCCTTTCGCCACGCTGGCGCACGAGAGCGATAACAGCACCTGGGGCGACAAGGCGGCAAACAATTTCCTGTTCGAGAAATGGGGAAAGACGCTGGTCCAGGATCCGCTGGTGAATCCCTACTGGTCAATCGGTAGCGAGATTATCAAACCAGAAGGCGACCCAATTTTCGTGCCGGATGTCATTTCATGGCACCCGCTTCCCTGTGTCTATGCCTTGCCAGTGGATAAGGATGGGGCCGGCCAATATCGGATTATTCAGCCGGTCGGCTCGGCGCATGAAGCCGGCTTGACGCGTTCGCGCTTAGGTACGGGGTATCCGTTCCCGGCGATGATTGCCAAGATCGAAACCGATGTCGTCTTTTGCCAGAAACAACTGGAGGACAGGCAGTTCGAGATTCTTGCGCGCTATCGCAAACTGCTCGGCTGCAAGATCATCATGGATTTCGATGATCACTTGACCAAGGTGCCAGACAAGAACATCCACAAGAAGTCACTGCACAAGGACATGAAGGCGCGCTTGCGCAGAATGGGGACAATCGTTAATCGCATCACGGTTTCCACCGAACCGCTCATCGCGGAATTCAAGCAGTACCACGACGATGTGCGCATGATTCCGAATGCGCTGATGCGATCACAATGGGAACATCTGAAATCGCAACGCAGAACCTCGGCCAAACCCCGCGTTGGTTGGGCCGGCGGTGTCAGCCATCAGGGCGACCTGGAGGTCGTGCGCGCCGTGATTCGAGAACTGGCAGGCGAAGTGGATTGGGTATTTCTGGGCATGTGGTTGAAAGAATCGATACCTCACGTCAAGGAACATCACGATGGTGTCAAATTCGATCTCTATCCGGCCAAGCTCGCATCGCTCAATCTAGATTTGGCGATTGCTCCGCTGGAGATGCACCATTTCAACGAGTGCAAGAGCCATCTGAAATTTCTCGAATACGGAATACTGGGCATCCCCGTCATCGCCACCGATATCATTCCCTACC
>CAIYZZ010000074.1 GCA_903930805.1 uncultured Rhodocyclaceae bacterium
ACGCTTTCGAGCAAAGGCAAAATGGCGGAGGCTGCCTTTTCGGACGTGTCCTGGCGCAACTGCCGATGCATATCGGTGAACAAGTTGATCAGGCGCGTCCTCACTTCAGTATCCACAACTTGGTTGCCCAACGCCTGAGCGAGGTTTTCGGGCGTTGCGGCGTCCTGCAGGAATTCGGGGACGACAAAACGTCCGGCAAGAATATTGGGCAACCCGACCCAGGGTTGGTAGCGCATGCGCCGCATCAAACGCCACGACCACGTCGACATGCGGTAGGCGATTACCATCGGAGCCTTGAGTAATGCGGCTTCGAGCGTGGCAGTGCCGCTGGCAACCAGCGCCGCGTCACAGGCCGCCAGCGCATCTTGGGCATGGCCGAACAGCATCTTGATCGGCCATTCCTGCGCGTTTTGCACCCAGATTTCGTTTTCGAACAGATTGCGGGTTTCGCGCGAAACGAGCGGCACGAGAAACACCGCAGCGGGGAAGCGCTCACGCAAGAGGCCTGCCGTGCGGATGAAGCTTGCGGCCATGTAACTGACTTCCGATTGCCGGCTGCCCGGCAACAGTGCAAATACCGGGCTGGCGGCGGCCGGCAGATCAAGCCGCTCACGCGCGGCGACACGATCGACTTCCAATGGCAATACATCGGCCAGCGGGTGGCCAACGTAGCTGACGGCCACATCGTGTTTCTGGTAGATGGCGGGTTCGAATGGAAACAAGGCCAGCAGTCGATCGACCGCCTGCGCGATCCGTCGCACGCGACCGCCACGCCAGGCCCAGACCGATGGACTGACATAATGCACGGTGTGAATGCCGGCGCGCTTGAGCCGGGCCTCCAGCCACAGGTTGAAATCAGGTGCGTCGACGCCGATGAAAACATCGGGAGGATCGGCCAGCAAGCGCTTGAGCAACGCACGCCGTACGCCGGCAATCTTGCGGTAATGCCGCAGCACCTCGGCATAACCACGCACCGCCAGAGTTTCTGCCGGCCACCAGGCATCGAAACCGGCACGCTGCATCTTCGGCCCGCCGATGCCGCAAAAGTCGGCGTCGGGGAGACGGCGACGCAGGGCTTCGATCAGGTGTGCGGCCAGCAGGTCACCTGAGGCTTCGCCAGCCACTAGTGCAATACGGGTTCGCGTCATTTAACGGATGAGACCGCGCCCGGGCGTTGCGAGAAAGTCCGCCAGGGGTGCCAGCGCGGGCTCATCACCGGCCGCAGCGACAATCGTAGCGGTGGCCTCTTCCAGTTTGAGCCCGCTGCGATAGAGGGTTTTGTAGGCACGGCGCAATGCCGTAATGGCCTCTGGAGAAAACCCGCGTCGTTTCAGGCCTTCACTATTGATGCCGTGCGGGGTAGCCGGATTGCCGGCAGCAGTGACAAACGGCGGTACGTCTTGCAGCAGTATCGTACCCATCGCCGTGAGACAGTGGACACCGATGCGCACGAATTGATGCACGACGGTGAAGCCGCCGAGGATCGCCCAGTCACCGACATGCACATGGCCCGCCAATTGCGCGTTGTTGGCGAAGATGGTGTGGTCGCCGACCTGGCAATCATGGGCCAGATGCACGTAGGCCATTATCCAGTTGTCGCTGCCGACACGAGTCACGCCTACATCCTGCGCCGTGCCGCGATTGAAAGTGCAGAACTCGCGAATGGTATTGCGGTCACCGATTTCCAGCCGTGTCGGCTCACCGCCGTACTTCTTGTCCTGCGGTTCGGCACCGAGCGAAGAAAACTGGAAGATGCGGTTGTCGCGGCCAATACGCGTCGGACCTTCGATCACGACGTGCGGACCAACCGTGGTGCCGTCGCCGATCTCAACTCCGGCACCGATCACCGCATAGGCACCGATGCTGACGTTTTCACCCAGTTGCGCGCCCGGATCGATCAGCGCGGTGGGGTGGATTAATGCTGGCACGTCACGCATCCAGCTTGCGCACGGTGCACATCAATTCGGCTTCGGCGGCAACTAGGCCGTCCACCTTGGCCTGCGCGGCAAACTTCCAGATGCCACGCTTGTTAGCAATAATGGAAACTTCGAAAATCAGCTGATCGCCGGGGCTGACCGGACGTTTGAAACGCGCGCCGTCGATACCGACGAAGTAGTACACGGACTTGTCGTCCGGCTTGCCGCCCATGCTCTTGAACGAGAGGATCGCAGCCGTCTGGGCCAGCGCCTCAATGACCAGCACACCCGGCATGACTGGGTGATGAGGATAATGGCCGGGGAAAAACGGCTCGTTCATGCTGACGTTCTTGAGCGCAGTGATACGCTCACCCGGCACGACATCCAGGACACGATCCACCAACAGGAAGGGATAACGGTGGGGCAGATATTCCAGGATCTCGTGGATGTCCATCGGTGTCATGTATTTTTCTCCAGTTCAGCCAGACGCTTTTCGAGGGCGCGTATTTTATCGGCCATCGCGTCTAGATGGCGCAAGCGTGAAAAGTTCTTCAGCCAATCGGCGTGTGCCATGAAGGGCACGGTGCCGGTGTAGCTGCCGGGTGTCGTGATCGATTTGGCAACCAGGGTGCCGGAGGAAACATGCACGCCATCCGCCAGCGTCAGGTGCCCGAGGATGATCGCACCCCCGCCCACCGTACAGCCAGCACCGATTTTCGCACTGCCGGCGATGCCGACGCAGCCTGCCATGGCGGTATGCGCGCCAATACGGACATTGTGGCCAACCTGAATCTGGTTATCGAGCTTTACGCCATCCTCGATCACCGTATCTTCCAGCGCTCCCCGGTCGATGGTCGTGTTGGCACCGATCTCAACATCGTCACCAATCATTACCCTGCCGGTCTGGGCAATCTTGACCCATGCTCCCGTCGCTTCCTGCGCGAAACCGAAGCCGTCGGCACCGATCACAGCACCGGAATGGATGATGGCACGCCGACCGATATGGCAATCTGCATAGACGGTGACTCCCGGATACAAGTAGCTGTCAGCACCGATGCAACTGCCCGCCCCGATGCGGCACTGTGCGCCGATTACAACGTTTTCTTCCATCTCGACACCTGGGCCGACCCAAACCTGCGGACCGATGCTACTACTGGCCGGTACGACTGACTCGACTACGGAAGAAGGATGGATGCCTGGTATCGGTGGCGACATTTCAGCCAGCCACTGCGAGACACGCGCAAAATACAAATAGGGCTGCGGGGTAACAATCACGGCAACTGGACAATGATCAGCCATTTCGGCTGCGAGGATTACTGCAGCTGCACGTGTCGTTCCGAGTTTGGCACAGTATTGCGGGTTGGCAAGAAAGCTCAGCTGCTCGTGGGTCGCTGCACCAAGCGTCGCCAAACTATTTACGGTTAGCTTCCCGTTCCCCCTCAGCTCGCCGCCAAAACGGGCGATGATTTCCTCAAGGCGCCGGACCACCACGCACGCAACTTACTTGGCTTGGGCACTGTCGCCCAAGGCTTTGATCACCTTGTCGGTGATATCGATGCGCGGGCTGAAGTAGACGGCTTCCTGCACGATCAGGTCATACTTTTCGGCCTCGGCGATCTGCCGGATGATCTTGTTGGCACGCTCGAAGATGGCCGCCATTTCCTCGTTCTGCCGCAGATTCAAATCCTCGCGAAACTCGCGCTGCTTGCGCTGGAACTCACGATTGAGTTCGTTGAACTCGCGCTCTTTGGTACGTCGATCACTTTCGGACATAGTGACGGAGTTTTTCTCCACACCTTCCTGCATTGCCTGGAGTTTTTTCGACAACTGCTGCAACTCTGCATCGCGTTTCTCGAACTCTTTCTCAATCTTCTGCTTCGCCTTCTTGGCCTGTGGTGATTCGTTGACCACACGTTGCCCATTGACGAACCCCAGTTTGAATTCTGCCAGCGCCGGTGCTGCGATCAGTGTCAGGACAAAGGCGACTACTATTGTAAGCGTGCGGTTCATCATCTCTCCCATGTCAGAACGTGCTACCCATCTGGAACTGGAGTATCTGCGTTTCATCTCCGGACTTCTTGTTGAGTGGCTGCGCGAGACTGAACTTCAGGGGGCCCATCGGTGAAGTCCAGGCCAGCGAAAGACCGGCACTGTAGCGCAGTTCACCCAGATCCAGCTTCTGGCCAACACCCCAAACCCAGCCGGCATCGACAAAAGTACCCAAGCGCAGAGATTTGTCCTGACCGCTACCCGGCATGGGAAAAAGGAACTCGGCATTGGCCACAAAGCGTCGGTCACCACCCAGACGGTCACCTGTTCCGCCCGTTCCAGTGAGACTACTATCGACTGGCCCCAACGAGCCCGGCTTATAACCGCGCACCGAACCCACCCCACCCGCATAGTAGTACCGCCAGAACGGTAGCGGATCACTCCCAAAGCCGGCGGCGACGCCCAACTCGCCGTTGAGCATCAGCGTGTATTCGCGGCCGATCGGGAAATACTGCTGATACTGAAGGTTGGTTCGGTAATATCCCATGCTACTACCAAGTGCAAGTTCGCCACTCATCTTGATGACGGAACCCTTCATCGTGTAAATGCGGCTATCCAGCGTGTCCTTCGCCCAGCCGAGCGAGGCAATAAACCCGGCATATTGGTCACCGTTTGCAGTGATGAAATCTGTGTAACGCTGGGGGGTGTTAGCGGTGAGCTTGATCGTGGTGTCATCATAGCTCAGACCAAAGTTGATCCTGTCATCCTCGCCAATCGGGAAGCCGTAGCTCACCCCGCCACCGTAAGACTTCGTGCCGTAGGATGCCACGGTGAGGGAAGCTGTGTTGGTATCCTTGTAGTAGACATTGAAACCACGACTGATGCCATCGACCGTGTAGTACGGATCCACGTAATTGAACGAATACAGCGTGTTGATCTTGCTGGTATTGAAGCCGACACCGACGTGCTTGCCGCTGCCGAACAGATTCTGCTGCTGCACCGAGCCGGATAACACCACGCCCTCGGTACTGGACAGGCCGGCACCGAGCATCATGCTACCGGTAGGCTTTTCCTTGACGTTGATGTTGACGTCAACCTGATCGGTGGTGCCGGGCACCGCTGGAGTCTCGACCGTGACCTCATCGAAATATCCTAATCGATCGACGCGGGTGCGCGACTTGTTGATCTTCTCGCCGTCATACCAACCTGCTTCCATCTGGCGCATCTCGCGACGCACCACCTCGTCACGCGTCCGCGTGTTGCCCTGCACCTGGATGCGCCGCACATAGACGCGGCGCCCCGGATCAACAAACAGGGTAAAGGCGACCTGTTTCTTCTCCTTGTCGATTT
Organism: uncultured Rhodocyclaceae bacterium; assembly: GCA_903930805.1. Taxonomy (GTDB): domain Bacteria; phylum Pseudomonadota; class Gammaproteobacteria; order Burkholderiales; family Rhodocyclaceae; genus Sulfuricystis. Next base: position 5,256 of record CAIYZZ010000074.1, read on the forward strand.
CGGGGGCGGCATTCACGTTGGCGAAGGCATAACCATCATTGGAAAGGCGCTCGCTGATCGCCTTGGTAGTCCCTGTCACCAGTTCGCGCGAGAACATGGTGCCCGGTTTGATCGTGACCAGTTTGAGCAGCTCGTCCTCAGGCAACAAAATTTCGCCCGCCAGCTTGACCGACGAAACCGAATATTGATCGCCCTCGTTGACATTGATAGCGATGTAGATGTCTTGCTTGTCTGTCGAAATCGAGACCTGTGTCGACTCGATATTGAACTCAATATAGCCGCGATCAAGGTAATACGAGCGTATCGTTTCGAGATCACCTGATAGTTTCTGCTTGGAATACTGGTCGTTCTTCGTATACCAACTCAGCCATCCCGGCGTCGTCAGTTTGAACTGCTCAAGCAGATCTTTTTCCTTGAAAGCTTTGGCACCGACGATATTGATCTGCCTGATCTTGGCAATTTCTCCCTCGTCGACGGCAAACGTAATGCCGACGCGGTTACGCTCCAGAGGCGTAACCGTCGTAGTGATCTGGGTGGCGTAATGGCCTTGGGACAGATACTGGCGTTTGAGTTCCTGTTCGGCGCGTTCGACCAGTGAGCGGTCGAAAATGCGCGACTCCGACAACCCCACTTCACGCAAACCCTTGCGCAGTTGTTCCTTGTCGAACGCCTTGGTACCGATAAATTCGAGCGAGGCAATGGCAGGACGCTCTTCAACCAGCACCACCAGCACGTCGTTTTCCACCTCGAGGCGCACATCCTTGAAAAAGCCGGTGCCGAACAGCGATTTGATCGCCTGGGCTGCCTTGTCATCGGTAAGCGTATCGCCCACCTTGACCGGCAGGTAACTGAAGACGGTACCCGCTTCGGTACGCTGAATGCCTTCGACGCGAATATCGCGTACCACGAAAGGATTTAAGGCCGCAGCACTCGACGCAATCAGCGCCAAGGACAAGCCTGCCAGAACACTGAGGATATTGGGATGATTACTTTTCATGCGTCAGCCGGAAACCAAACGATTGATATCATTGTAGAACGCCAGTGCCATCAGCAAGGCCAGCAGCGTCAAACCGATCTGCTGGCCGATTTCCATGACACGTTCGGAGAGCGGACCACCCTTTATAACTTCGACGAGATAATACATTAAGTGACCCCCATCCAGAACAGGGATGGGCAGCAAGTTGAGTACACCGAGACTAATACTGATGAGGGCGAGGAAGCGAAAAAAATGGTCGCTGCCCATGCGGGCGGACTGACCAGCGTAGTCGGCAATGGTAACCGGCCCAGAGACATTCTTGAGCGAAATCTCACCCATCAGCATGCGCCCCATCATGCGCAGACTCAGCACCGAGGTTTCCCAGGTTTGCGCCAGAGCACGCTGGAGTGACACGCCGACGCCATAGCGCACGGTTACCAGCGCATTTTTGCGTAACTCGGGATCGTCGCGCACGGCGATGCCAATGCGGGCAACGGGCTTACCGCCGCGTTCTTCGATGATCTCAGGCACAACCCTTACCTGTAATTGCATCGCCCCGCGCTGTACATCCAGCGTCAGTTCGCGTGTGCCAGCCGCGCGGATACTGCGCGCCAGTTCATGCCAAGCTGCAATGGCCTGCCCGTCGAGTGCAATAATCCTGTCGTTTGGCAACAGGCCGGCGGCGGCGGCTGGAGAACCGACCTGTACATTGCCCAGCACCGGCGGCAAATCCGGCCGCATCAGTCGTAGCCCGAGCACCTGCATCGGATCAGTTTCCAGCGCTTCGGTATCAAGTCGCCCAAGTTCGAGGCGATACACGGCAATGTTGCCCCGCGCATCGATGGTCTCGAGCTGCACGGTTTCGCGATCCAAAATGTGCCGCAACATTTCCCAGCGCAGTTCCGTCCAGGTCGTCACCGGTATTCCGGACACGGAACGTGCCGTCTCGCCAGCGCCGACTTTTGCCTCAGCAGCCAGCGTGCCGGCAACGGGTGCCGCCAGTATCGGGCGTGGCTCTTCTACACCATTGATGAACAAAAACCAATACAGCACCACCGCGAAAAACAAGTTAGCCAGCGGGCCGGCAACAACAATCAAACTGCGTTTCAACACACTTTGACGATTGAAGGCCCGCCCCAACTCGTGCTTCGGCACTTCACCCTCACGCTCATCGAGCATCTTGACGTAACCACCCAAGGGAAAGACTGAGAGTGCCCACTCGGTAGCATCGCGCCCGTAACTTCGCATCCAGAGCGGTCGGCCGAACCCAACCGAAAAACGCAATATCTTGACATTGCAAGACCGCGCAGCTGCGTAGTGCCCCAACTCGTGAACGATGATCAGCACGCCGAGGGCGAGCAAGAATGCACCCAGAATCCAGAGAAAGCCGACGAATGTCATGCCGGCCAACGCACCAAAAAGTCTTCGGCTACAGAACGGGCACGGGTATCGTCGGCCAGCACCGCCGATAAATCGGGAATTTGAGCGATGGGCACGGCATCAAGCGTGGCTGCAATCACCTTGGCAATGGCAAGAAACGGCAAACGCCCATCCAGGAAGGCTGCTACCGCCACTTCATTGGCGGCATTCAGTATCGTGGCGGCATTACCACCGGCGCGCAAAGCGCGATAGGCCAAGGCAAGGCAGGGAAAGCGATCAAAATCGGGTTGCTCGAAACTGAGCTGGGCGATGGCCGGCAGATTCAGTGGCGCAACGCCCGCCGCGATGCGCTCGGGCCAGGCCAGCGCGTGAGCAATCGGTGTGCGCATGTCCGGATTACCCAGCTCTGCCACCACCGAGCCATCAACGTACTGCACCAGCGAATGAATAACGCTTTGCGGATGAATCACCACCTCGATTTGATCAGGGGAAACATTGAACAGCCAGTGCGCCTCGATCACCTCCAGCCCCTTGTTCATCATGGTGGCCGAGTCGACGGAAATCTTGCGCCCCATGGCCCAGTTGGGGTGTGTGCATGCCTCGTCGGGCGTTACTGTTTTCAGTCGTTCGAGTGAGGAGGAACGGAACGGCCCACCCGATGCCGTCAGTAAAATATGGCTGACGCCGGCACGTACCGGATCACCGGCATAGTCGGGGGGCAAGGACTGAAACACTGCGTTGTGCTCGCTATCGATCGGCAACAACACGGCGCCATGAGTGCGCACTTCAGCCATGAACAGCGCACCGGCCATCACCAGCACTTCCTTGTTCGCGAGGAGCACGCGCTTGCCTTGGCGGACAGCTGCCAGCGTCGGTTGCAGACCGGCAGCACCGACAATCGCGGCCATCACGGTATCGACTTCGGGCAACGCGGCAACGCGCTCCAGCGCCTGCGGCCCGGCCAGTACTTCTGTGTCCAGCCCTGCGCTGCGCAACCGACCGGCAAGCCCGGCCATATCCTTTTCCTGACCCACAACAGCATAGCGCGGCCGATGTTGCAGACATTGATCGAACAGGACATCAACGCGCGTGTTACCCGTCAGGGCGACCACTTCATAGCGGTCCGCATGACGCGCCACGACATCAAGCGTACTGACACCGATCGAGCCGGTTGCCCCCAGAACGGTCAGCTTCCGCCGCATCATTGTCCAATCCAATAGAAACTCAAAGCCGTCAGTGGCAGCGTCGATGTCAGACTGTCGATTCTGTCGAGGATTCCGCCATGACCGGGGAGCAATTGACTACTGTCTTTCATGCCCGCCTGGCGCTTGACCTGCGACTCGAACAAATCGCCGATGATGCTAAGCGCCGTGAACGTGAGCAGGAATCCAACCAGGGCTGACTTGTTTTCTCCCTGCATGGCGGGCAGGAACTGGCTCACCTCCAGCCCATACAAGACAACGGCAATCACCGCCCCGGCAACCCCCTCCCAGGTTTTTCCGGGGCTGATGGCAGGGGCCAGTTTATGTCGACCAAAAGCACGCCCGGTGAAGTATGCAGCGCTATCGGCAACCCAGACGGCGGCCATTACGGCCAGCAACAACTGGGGGCTGCGGCCATGCAGGGCCACCATGGCTGCCCATGTCGGCACCAGCAGAATCCAGCCGATAACAAAGCCCATACCGCTCAGTCGCCATCCCAGTAGTAACCAGAGAGGGGCCACAACAACCCAGAACAGTGCGGCCACTGACCAGGCCAGCAGAAAACTATCATCCGGGCCAACCCGTATCGCCAGACATGAGGCCGTCACCAGTCCCGCGAAAATTACCCGCGCCCGGGCGCTGGTTTTCATCAGCCCGGCCCACTCCCAAGCGCCCAGTGCAGCAACCATGACAAAGACAAACCCGGCAAGATCTGGCGGCAACAAGAACAGGACGGCCAGGAAACCGGCAATGAGAAGTAGCGCGGTAGTGACCCGCGCCTTAAACATTGCGCGTATCGGCTTTAAAAGTCGGCGCTGGCGGGACGGCAGGAAGCAACTGCTCGCTGGTGCGGCCAAAACGCCGTTCTCGCTTGCGAAAACTGGCGATCGCGCCATCCAGCGTTACCTCGTCGAAATCCGGCCAGAACTGATCGGTGAAGTAGAGTTCGCAATAGGCTAGTTGCCAGAGCAAAAAATTGCTGATACGCTGCTCGCCGCCGGTACGGATAAACAGGTCCGGCTCGGGTGCGTAGTTCATGGCCAGGAAGGGCTCCAGATCGGCTTCAGTGTACACCCCGGCTTTCTCAGGATAGGCCAGCACCAGCCCATTGAAAGCCTGCATCAAATCCCAGCGGCCACCATAGTTTGCAGCGATGGTCAGGGTCAGTTTGTCATTGCTCGCCGTAAGACTTTCCCCGCGACGAATCAGGTCGATCAAACGTGGTTCGAATGCGGATAAATCACCGATAACGTGCAGGCGCACGCCATTAGCATGCAGGCGACCGATCTCGCGCTCCAGTGCAGCAACGAAAAGGCTCATGAGAAAACTCACCTCTTCCGTCGGGCGGCGCCAATTTTCGGAACTGAAGGCAAAAAGGGTCAGGTAACCGATACCCCGCTCGATGCAGGCCTTGACTAGACGGCGCACCGTCTCGACACCTTGCTGATGTCCGGCAACGCGTGGCAGAAAGCGTTTCTTTGCCCAGCGACCATTGCCGTCCATGATGACCGCCAAATGGTTCGGTACATTTCCCAGTTCGGGAATGCTACGGGTCGAACTCGAAAACATCCTGATGGCCATCAAACTACAGGCTGATGGCCTAGATGGCCATCAGATCCTTTTCTTTTTCCGCGAGCAACCTATCCACCTCAGCGATGTGCTTGTCGGTGAGTTTCTGGACATCGTCCTGCGCACGTCGCTCCTCGTCTTCGGGTATCTCATGCTTCTTCAGCGCATCCTTAAGATGAGCATTGGCGTCGCGCCGCAAGTTGCGGATTGCGATCTTGGCATTTTCGCCTTCATGTTTAACGACCTTGATCAGATCACGGCGACGCTCTTCAGTCAGCATGGGCATCGGCACCCGCAACACATCCCCCTGCGTGGCGGGATTGAGACCGAGATCGGAATCGCGAATTGCCTTTTCCACCTTGGCAACCATGGGCTTCTCCCAAGGTTGTACACCAATAGTCCGCGCATCCAACAGGGTAATGTTGGCCACCTGATTGATTGGCATCAGCGTGCCGTAGTAATCAACCATGACATGGTCGAGCAAGCCGGTATGCGCACGTCCGGTGCGCACTTTGGCCAGATCGTGCTGGAGTGCCTCGACACTCTTCTGCATCTTGTGTTCGGCGGTTTTTTTGAGTTCTGCAGTCATCATGAAAAACTCCTAGCAATACACCTTGGCAATGAACCTCAGCAATGGACCAGTGTGCCTTCATCCTCACCCATCACCACGCGCTTGAGCGCGCCAGCCTTGAAGATCGAAAAAACGTTGATCGGCAACTTCTGGTCGCGACAAAGAGCAAAAGCCGTAGCATCCATCACCGCCAGATTGCGACCAATGGCCTCATCAAAACAAATCTTGGCGAAACGTGTCGCGGCGGGATCCTTTTTGGGATCGGCGGTATACACGCCGTCTACCTTGGTGGCTTTAAGCACGATTTCGGCACCAATCTCCGAGCCACGCAAGGCTGCCGCCGTATCAGTAGTGAAAAACGGATTACCCGTGCCACCACCGAAGATGACGATCTTGCCTTCTTCCAGATAGCGGATCGCCTTGCCCCGGATATAGGGCTCGACCACCTGCTCGATGCTCAAGGCCGACTGCACGCGCCCGTTAAGACCCGCCTGGCGCATCGCATCCGACAAGGCCATCGCATTCATCACGGTGGCCAACATGCCCATGTAGTCGGCCGTGGCACGATCCATACCGGAAGACGCTCCCGCCATGCCACGAAAGATATTACCCCCGCCGATCACCACACCGATCTCGGTACCGAGATCGGCCACCGTCTTGATTTCATTGACGATACGCCACAAGGTTTCGCGATTGATGCCGTAAGCATCATCGCCCATCAATGCCTCGCCAGAAAGCTTGAGCAGGATGCGCTTGTAGCGGGGTGCGGTCATGGGCACTTCACTTATTTCTTCGCAGCCGCTGCCTGGGCAGCCACTTCGGCAGCGAAGTCATTGACCTTCTTCTCGATGCCTTCGCCAACGACATAAAGCGTGAAGCCGTTAACCTTGGCATTCTTGGCCTTGAGCAACTGCTCGATGGTCTGCTTACCGTCCTCAGCCTTGACGAAGACCTGACCGAGCAGGGTGACATCCCTGAGGTACTTCTGCACCGTACCCTCGGCAATCTTCTCCAGCATCGCTTCCGGCTTGCCGGATTCACGCGCCTTCTCGATGGCAATACGGCGCTCGGTATCCAGCAGTTCGGCGGGCACGCCAGAGGAATCCAGCGCCTTCGGCTTGGAGGCCGCAATGTGCATGGCCAAGTCCTTGGCCAATTGCTCATCGCCACCCGTCACATCAACCAGCACACCGATCTTGGAACCACCGTGCACATACGAGGCCAATTTGCCGACAGCGGCAATCCGCACGAAACGACGGATTGTCATGTTCTCGCCAACCTTGCCGACCAGAGCGGTACGAGTCGTCTCGACCGTGCCTGCACCCATCGGCAACGCTGACAACGCTGCCACGTCAGCCGGGTTTTTGGTGGCAATCAGTTCGGCACAACCCTTGGCTAAAGCAATGAACTCATCGTTCTTGGCGACAAAGTCAGTTTCGGAGTTAACCTCGACGACAGCAGCCAACTTGCCATCGTTGGCCAGATACATGCCGACAACACCCTCGGCGGCGATACGGCTCGCCGCCTTGGTTGCCTTGTTGCCCAGCTTGACGCGCAGAATCTCCTCAGCCTTGGCGAGATCGCCAACCGCCTCGGTCAACGCCTTCTTGCATTCCATCATCGGCGCGTCGGTCTTCTCGCGCAGTTCCTTCACCATACTTGCGGTAATTTCAACCATGCGAATTACTCCCCCGCCTCTTCCTCGACCTCGACGAACTCGTCGTCACCAGCCATTTGCTGGACCACCTCATTGATCGACTGATTTTTCCCCTCGAGAACCGCGTCGGCAACGCCACGCGCATACAAACGAATGGCACGCGAAGAGTCGTCGTTGCCCGGAATCACGTAATTGATGCCAGCAGGCGCATGATTGGTGTCGACAATACCAATCACCGGGATGCCAAGCTTGTTGGCTTCGGTGACGGCTATCTTGTGATAGCCGACGTCGATGACGAAGATCGCATCAGGCAGTGCCGACATATCCTTGATGCCGCCCAAGCTCTTTTGCAACTTGACGAGTTCGCGCTGCAGCATCAGCGCCTCTTTCTTGCCAATTTTTTCAAAGGCGCCGTCCTCGGCCATCTGCTCCATGTCGCGCAGACGCTTGATCGAGCCCTTGACGGTCTTGAAGTTGGTGAGCATGCCGCCCAGCCAGCGCTCATCAACAAATGGCATGCTGGCGCGCTGCGCTTCTTCGGCGAGAATTTCACGGGCCTGGCGCTTGGTGCCGACGAAGAGCACTGTGCCTTTCTTGGCCGACAGTTTCTTGACGAAGTCCATCGCCTCATTGAACTTGGCGAGCGTCTTCTCAAGGTTGATGATGTGAATCTTGTTGCGATGGCCGAAAATATAGGGGGCCATCTTGGGGTTCCAGAAACGGGTCTGGTGACCGAAATGCACACCGGCCTCCAGCATCTGACGCATGGTTGTACTCATTGATATATCTCCGATATGGGTTATCCGCCACCCGGCCGGTTCCTCTAAAAAGAGGCACCCATTCGGCGCCGAGTGTGTGAATTTTGTCCAGTCAAATCAGGACAAGCTGCGGATTATAGCGTTTCAATACAACATACATCAAGGACGATAACGCTATGATCTTGACTACAGTTAGAATTGAGTTACCTCGTTCCGACACGCCCGACGATGAGCATCACTATCAAGACCCCTGAAGAACTAGCACTCATGCGCATCGCCGGCCGCCTGGCGGGTGAGGTGCTGGATCATATCCAGCCGTTCGTCGTTCCCGGCGTCACCACCGCCGAACTGGACCGCCTGTGCCATGATCACATGGTGCACAACCAAGGCTGCATTCCGGCACCGCTCAATTACGCACCACCGGGCTACGCCCCCTACCCTAAGTCGATCTGCACCTCGGTCAATCATCAGGTTTGCCATGGCGTACCGAACGACCGTCCCCTCAAAAAAGGCGACATCGTCAATCTCGACATCACCACCATCAAGGATGGTTGGCATGGCGACACCAGCCGCATGTTCAGCGTCGGCGACGCCGCCTCGATCCTCGGTAAACGGCTGATGGTTATCACCCACGAATGTCTCTGGCTGGGCATCGCCGCCGTCAAACCCGGCGCGCATCTGGGCGACATTGGTGCAGCCATTCAGCGCCACGCTGAGAAGAACGGATTTTCGGTGGTACGTGAATTCTGTGGCCACGGCATCGGCCGCAAGTTTCACGAGGAACCCCAGGTACTGCACTACGGTAAACGCGGCGACGGCATCAAACTTGAACCCGGAATGATCTTCACCATCGAACCGATGATCAATGCCGGTAAAGCAGCAGTATCTGAACTCCCTGACGGCTGGACCATTGTCACCAAGGATCGCAGCCTGTCGGCGCAGTGGGAACATACTGTTGCGGTAACCGAAACCGGTGTCGAAGTACTAACCCTGTCGGCGGGCGCGCCGCCCAATCCGTTTCCGACTTAATCTCTTCTCCTGAACTATGGAGCAAAAAACATCCTTGCCGGGCACCGCAAGCATCGACGTGTTGCGTCATGTGTTGCAGGAGGGCAAGCGGGCACTGAAGGAGGCTTATCTTGCCAACGGTAATCCGGCAGCCCTGCTGCACGGCTCAGCCAAGCTTGTTGATCGGGTACTGCAACACATCTGGCTGTCTTTGGCGATGGATCGGCACCTTTGTCTGGCAGCTGTCGGGGGTTATGGGCGTGGGGAGCTTTTCCCGGCCTCGGATGTCGACCTCCTGATATTGCTACCCGAGGGTGAGGACAGCGCACATCGCCCGTCACTGGAAAAACTTATCGGGCTGCTGTGGGACATTGGCCTCGACATTGGCCATAGCGTGCGTACGATTGGCGAATGCCTAGAAGAGGCCAACCGTGACATCACGGTACAGACCGCCTTGCTGGAGGCGCGATTTCTTTGCGGCGACCGCGCCATTTATGCCCGCTTCGACACGGAATTTCATCAAGATCTCGACCCGCTGGCTTTCTTCAAGGCCAAACGCCTAGAGCAGGAGGGGCGCTATGCCAAGCATAACGACACACCTTACAACCTCGAACCAAACTGCAAGGAAAATCCCGGTGGATTGCGCGATCTGCAGATCATTCTTTGGGTTGCTCGCGCTGCTGCGCTGGCCGATGGCTGGCGCAAACTGGCCGATACCATCCTCATCTCCCCGGCCGAAGCACGCCAACTGGCGCGATCCGAAGACTTCCTGCGACGCGCACGCATCGGCCTGCACCTGATCAGTGGAAGGCGCGAAGATCGCATACTCTTCGACTATCAGGAAGGATTGGCCAAGGCACTCGGATTCAAGGCCTCCACGTCGCGTCGCGCATCCGAAGTGTTGATGCAGCAGTATTATCGTAATGCCAAACGGATTACCCAACTGAACACGTTGGTATTGCTCGATCTCGGTTCGCGCCTGGAACATCGTACGCCAGCACCGCCGATTGTCATCGACGAAGATTTTCAGATGGCGCACGAATTTTTGGATATTCGCACAGACGATCTCTACGAGCAAAAACCCGCAGCGATCCTGCGCAGTTTCCTGCTGCTTTCGCAACGACCTGAATTAAAGGGCATGACGCCGCGCACCCTGCGTGCCTTGTGGCGCGCACGTGACCGCATCGACGCCGGCGCCCGCCGCGACCCGGATAACCAGTCGAACTTCCTCGCCCTGTTCAAGGGAAAGCGCGGCCTCACCCACCAGTTGCGGCGGATGAATCAGTTCGACATTCTCGGTGCCTACCTGCCGGCCTTTGGTCGAATCGTCGGTCGCATGCAACACGACCTCTTCCATGTCTATACCGTCGACCAGCACATTCTGCAGGTCGTGCGCAACCTGCGCCGGTTTTCGTTACCC
>CAIYZZ010000075.1 GCA_903930805.1 uncultured Rhodocyclaceae bacterium
ACCGCGCGGCGGCACATTGAAGCTGTGGACGTTATGGCAATCGTTACAGGACGCATTTGCCTTGGCGGGATCATCCTTGTTTGCCTTGGCATGGAAGGACTTCTGGTAGGCCTCCACATTCTCGGCCACTATGCCGAGGCGGAGCTTTTCCTGGGTCTTGCCTTTCTTCTTGGCGGCTTCCCACAGGTCCAGGTGACACTGGGCACAATCGACCTTCTTGGCATCGGGCGCCTTCTGGTGAGGACTGACGCTGTCAGTAATTTCCTTGTGACAGGCAATACACGCCATTCTCGAATGCACGCTCTTGGCGTACTTGCCCTGATTGACTTCATACAGCGCATGCTTCTCGCCTCGGGCACCCACCTCCAACTTGCCTTTCGTGCCGTCGTGGCAGCTTTGGCATGTGGCGTTATCCAGCTTTTGCGAAACAGGCGTTGCAACACTAGTGTTGGCGGCAACCGCCGCATCGGCGATCAGGGGGCCAGCCATGCAAACCATGGCTGCCACAAGCCACTCCATGAGTTTTAAAAACCGCGTGGGGTTTGTTCCCCGTGAAATTGATGACATCTCCATCCCCTTAATAGCAAGTAACACCCGGCCTATCAAACTATTCGCCCGCAGAGGCGAAACCTATTCATCACTATTCGTATCCACAATCTGCACAGTGCGGCTTATTCGGCATACATAAATCGCATGGCGCAATAAAAAACGGATTGTCTTGGCTTGATCTATTTCTCGACTGAGCGAGAATACCAAGTCATGTCTGACTAGAACCACCTATTGCCTTGGCTCCCACCTTGCCCCAAGCCTGAAAGGCGAACCAGATGAGACATCCAATTCCTACCAGCGGACCGAAGACAGCGTAAAAAACTCCGATAAAAAACGTGGCAAACAACATTGCTATGCTTTTCACAATGCCAGGGTTGGCCGGACCCGTCGAATGTAGTGGTTCGGTCTCATCGGGTTGTAACAAGATCTTCCATACCACTGTGGCCGGCAACAAGATTGGAAAGGCGAGAAGGTAGACAAGGCCGACGAATGGCGCGAATAGAAACAACACGATGTTTTTCATTCGTAATACAAGTGCGCTTACTGCCTGCGCTGGCTCGATTTCGGCCCCCGCTGCTTGGGGCGGCACGGTACCGGCAGACTCGGTGATATGCAGCACACGGCGAGCGGTATCCACAAGTTGCTCGGGCGTTCGGGGCTTGTGCAGAAACTCCACTACCCCAGCGGCGACGGAGCGTTCCTGAGCGGCTTTGGAATCCTCATCCGTGACGATGACGACCGGCAGTCCCGGTTGGCTGGCATGAATCTCCGCAGCCACCTCCAGGCCGCTCATGCCTCGCATCTGTATCTCGGTGAATACCGCGTCGTACTTACCTTGACCAAGTTGCCATAGGGCCTCTTCACCGCTCAGTGCAGTATCGACGGCAAAGCCTTTGCTGGTTAGGGCCTGTTCAAAGGTTTTCCTTACGACAGGGTCACCGTCTACTATGAGGATTTTTCGCACGTTGCTCATGATGATTCTCCTTCGTCGATGGGCTGGGCCGAGTCCGAACTGGGAATTCGGTGCAGAGTCCATTTCTTTTGAATGGCGGCGGGTGCCGTCACCTTGCTAACTTCGTCAGATAGAACTGGCTTGCCAAGGCAATTGTACGCACCAAGTCGTATTGCTTCCTTCACTATCTTCAATGAGGATGTCCCCGTGATGACTACGACTTCAGTCTCTGGCCACAGCCTCTTGATTTCCTGAAGCTCGGCGCGCCCATCGCTGTTGGCCATCAGATACTCTGTCAGAAGAACCACATCAAACACCTGTTGGGCGAGCATCTGGATCGCTTGATCGACGGTTCTCGCGGCCTGCACCGCAAAATTCGCATCAGCGAGCACCTTAAGGTACCCCCTCTCGCATGATTTCATCATCGACGATGACTAGAACTCTGGCGTTCGCGTTCATGATTGGCCGGCTTTTCGTGGGAGATTTCCCTAACTTTGTCCTTCTCCTAGCATAAATCGCGCCATGCCAAGAGAATGGCGGCGTTGCTCTGGCAATTAGCCAACTTATCAAGCTGTTACGACGTTTCGAGGCAACACATGCCAATGCATGTCGAACTTACTTAGGAGTCTGCATGTACACAATATATATGCAGTCACGATGCTTGGATTGCCATAAATACAACAGGCTCAATTAGTTACCCTTTCGGTGATGTGAATAGCAACTACATGCAGCGAAATTTGCGCGCAGCAACAGTGGAAGTGCGACGCTTGAAACATATCTCTTACGTAGTGCCGCCGGATGGATCGATAAGCCAGCAAAAAAAGCCCGCTAGGCCAGTATCCCGAAGTGTACAAGGCTCTGACTGCCGAATTTGAGGATACCGGGTCTATCATGGCTGACTTTGACAGGCAACTGAAGAAGTAAGCGAACTGGAAATCGAAGGTATTGGTTCAGTCTGCATCGACAATCGGTCTCGCTGAATAGAGCAGCCCAAGTTGGCCGATTGCACCAGTTCGCTTCCTCCGGATGGTGTGGTTCGGCAACTAATCTACAAAATCTGTGGACAACCCTGTGCCCTACTGGACAAGTCAGCTACGCTTCAGCCACTTATGGCGATGATCTCGGATGGTCATCAACGATCCGCCGTAACTTTCACTCCCACCGAACCCAACCCCAAGTTCGGTAGCGTTCAGCGAGGTGTATGGGAAGATCGTCAGGTGGCGTATCGTACCGGCTACACAGGCAGGTACGTAGAGCATACCGCCGATAGTCAGCGAAAATCAGATGACCCCAATCTATAGCCGCCATTCGCTGTGACTCCAAATTAACAAATGGTCGGCTTGATATTCCATATAGTTCACGGCACGATGTGAGCCAGAATGCCATTTTCTAGAGCATCGTTGGCCCACACATGAAATGAGTACGAACTTCACGATCCAAACAGCAATTGGCTGCGACGCGCAGGATGTCGCTGTAATGGTTGGTGAGTTGCTTGATGAAATCATGAACGCCATTGGTGTACATGCGTTCAACTTCGACCTTGCCGAAACTACATCCAGACTCCAAGACTTCCTTAAAAGCGAGAAGTATTTTGTGTTTGTCGCTCGTAGCGAGAGTGGCCACCCGGCAGGATTTATTGCTCTTTATGAAAGTTATGCCCTATATGCTGAGGGCGCGTTCGGTACTATTCCTGAGCTGTCGCGAAAAGGGAGCTTGCACGAGGATAGAGCATAGACAACAATGGCACTTTCTAAGGACAAGTTCGCTGAGGATTCTATGGAAAAGCAAAGCACGCCAAGCTACGTAGTGACGGGCCATCCGCAAATCGATAGCCAACACCATGAGCTTGAACAACTGATTCAGCAACTGGCTACGGTCTGTGAAGTGAAAAATAGGTCAGGGAGCAACTGCAGCGAATGCTTCCAGGAAACTAGGACTGCTTGTGTTAGCAGGCTAGACAGACTGCTTGGAGATCTGATTGGATTCATAGTGACCCATTTTTCCTATGAAGAAAAACTGATGCGCCAACTACCTGCTACACCGCTCTGCCGCGAACACATTGAGCAACATAAGTGGGCGCATGCCGAGGTTTCCAGCCAACTCACTGCGTTGACGAGCAGCTTGGATCATGATGATCCAAAGCAATGTGCATTACGACTTCAGAGCGTCGTCAGTGTTTGGATGGGCGCTCACATGTGCAATTTTGATGTTCAGCTAGCCGACAAGCTGAGAAGTGTGACGGATACGGAACTCGCCTACGACATTGAATTGGCGGAGTTGCTGGAGAAAGAGGGCGGATAGGAAGGGACAGCATCAACTCTGCCCCGTGCTCAGCGCTCCTATCGGAGAGCGATTTCTTACGCCAGAGGCAACAATGGTTATGCATTCACGACATGACAGAAAAGAGTCGATAAGAGCCAGCCAACAAAGCCGAGGCTACTGCTTACACTGAAAGTAATATAGAGGTCTGTAAATGTTGCTATACCTGCAACTTGCCTTGATCTCGAGTCATGGGATGGAAGGAGGGACTAAAAGATGGCAGACCGAACAAAAGAAGAAGGTGTGGAAACCGACATCTATGAAGGCAGGTTATTTGGAATATTCAAGGGCTACAGGAATTACGATACCATTTTCAAGTTTCAAGGAGGTTCGTCTTGGCGTCAAGACGAATACTTATATCGCTCCCATTATCTTGATTCGCCCAACGCAAAAGTAGTAAAAGTACTAACAAAGAAAGATCGCAAAGAAATCTTTTACTTAGAGGTTGAGGGCACAGAAACCCCAGTAAAAGTCAAGCCTTCATATGGGTGACCGCGCCTCTTGGAATACCCAGCGCATGGCAGAAACGCCGGAACATCTGGTCTATCACCTCTTTCCGCCGCCACCTTTGCGGCAATGGGTGCTAGCTGGTGGACTCAGTCAAGGCGATGATTTAGTGCTATGCGGGTTTTACTGCTGGTCCTCAATC
>CAIYZZ010000076.1 GCA_903930805.1 uncultured Rhodocyclaceae bacterium
CCTGCCGCCCGGATCCAGTCCTGATTTGTCGCCCTGCATCGCGATGATTTCCGGTCATGTCGGCATCAGGGATAAAGGCCGCGCAGCGGACAAATGGCTCGCTGAAACCGCGCGCTGGGCCTGGCTGGTGAAACTTTCGCTGCACCTCGAAACCGAATTGATGGGGGCGTTGCGCGCGCGCGCCGAGGCGGAGGCTATCCGCGTCTTTGCGCGCAACCTGCACGATCTGTTGCTCGCTGCCCCAGCCGGCCCGAAGACGGTCATCGGGCTTGATCCCGGCATCCGTACCGGCGTCAAGGTTGCCGTGGTCGATGCCACCGGAAAACTGCTTGACACCGTCACGATCTATCCACACGAGCCGCGCCGCGATTGGGAGGGCAGCCTTCATGTGCTGTATCAGCTGGCGCAAAAACATAGTGCCGAGCTGATCGCAATCGGCAACGGCACGGCCAGCCGCGAAACGGACAAGCTGGCCGGCGATTTGATGAAGCGCCATGCGGACTTGAAACTGACCAAGATCGTTGTCTCGGAAGCCGGCGCCTCGGTATA
The DNA here is from genome assembly GCA_903930805.1 of uncultured Rhodocyclaceae bacterium. Taxonomy (GTDB): domain Bacteria; phylum Pseudomonadota; class Gammaproteobacteria; order Burkholderiales; family Rhodocyclaceae; genus Sulfuricystis. The sequence goes on from CAIYZZ010000076.1 coordinate 550, forward strand.
TTCGGCCTCCGAGCTGGCCGCGCGCGAGTTTCCCGATCTCGATGTTTCGCTGCGCGGTGCCGTCTCGATTGCCCGCCGTCTGCAGGATCCGCTGGCGGAACTGGTGAAGATCGACCCGAAGAGCATTGGCGTTGGCCAGTATCAGCATGACGTCAATCAAAGCCGGCTGGCGAAGAGTCTCGATACTGTGGTGGAGGACTGTGTGAACTCGGTTGGTGTTGACGTGAATACCGCCTCGGCGGCACTCCTGGCACGCATCTCGGGTCTGAACGCTACGCTGGCAGCGAATATCGTTGCCTACCGCGACAGCAATGGTGCCTTTCCATCGCGCGCTGCTTTGCTGAAGGTACCGCGCCTTGGCGACAAGACTTTTGAACAGGCGGCAGGCTTCCTGCGTATCAATGATGGCGATAATCCCCTTGATGCATCGGCGGTTCATCCAGAAGCTTACCCGGTGGTGGAGCGCATCCTTGCCGATATCAAGAAAAGCATGAAAGAACTCCTCGGCGACAGTCGTACCGTGAAATTGCTCAACGCCGAGAAATATACGGATGTGCGCTTTGGTCTGCCCACCGTGCAGGACATTCTCAATGAACTCGAAAAGCCTGGTCGCGATCCGCGTCCGGAATTCAAGGCCGCATCGTTTCGCGATGGCATTGAACAGCTGAAGGATCTGGAATCGGGTATGCAGCTCGAGGGCGTAATTACCAACGTGACCAATTTTGGCGCTTTCGTCGACATTGGCGTGCATCAGGATGGCCTCGTGCATATCTCGGCACTGTCGAACACCTTCGTGAAAGATCCGCACACGGTGGTCAAGGCCGGCGACGTGGTGAAGGTTAAGGTGCTGGAAGTGGATATTCCACGCAAGCGCATTGCCTTGACCATGCGCCTCACCGATGAGGTGATGCGTAAACCGCTGAGTAGTCCACCGCAAAAAGTCGGTGTTGGCAGGACGGCACCCCCCGGCGCGCAACGCAAGCCAGAAACTGCTGGCGCCATGGCGGCAGCGTTCGCCAAGCTGAAACGTTGAAAGCACCGTAACATAGGTGGCTTGCTAGTTCCGCCCCGGAGTATTTGATGAAGAATCTGTCTGCGTTGATCCTGATCTTCCTGCTGGTAGCTTGTGGTGAGGGAGAGAAGAAAGCACCCCCTGCTGCAGGGCCTGGTGCTGCGGCACCGCCCGCCGAGGTCGATGTAATTATTGTTACCACGGGTAATGCGACGACCACGCAGGACTTGCCGGGGCGTCTGCAGGCGGTGCGGAAGGCTGAGGTGCGGGCGCGTGTCGAGGGCGTGATAGAGAAGCGGCTGTTCGCCGAGGGTAGCGACATTGCCGCCGGCAAGCCGCTTTTTCGCATCGATGCACGCATTTACCAGGCGCAGGCGACAGCGGCCGAGGCTGATCTGGGCGCTGCGCGTGCCGTGCTCGATCGCTACAAGCTATTGCTCGACATCAAAGCCGTAAGCCAGCAGGAGTTCGACACTGCGCAGGCCCGGGTAAAGCAAGCTGAGGCAACACTGTCCAAGGCGAAGCTGGATCTTGAAAATGCCGTCCCGCCAGCGCCGATTTCCGGCCGCATCGGTCGTGCGCTGGTTACTGAGGGAGCCCTGGTGGGGAAGGGTGAGGCGACTCATCTGGTGACGATCGAACAGCTTGATCCGATCCGCGCCGAGTTCACCCAGACTTACTCTGACCTGCTGCGCTTGCAACAGGCGATGAAGGCGGGTAAGCAGAAGAAAGTCGATGTGCTACAGGTGGAACTGCTACTTGAAGATGGTTCGCTCTACCCCGAAAAAGGCCGTCTGCAATTTACCGATCTGGCAGTTGATCCGGCGAGTGGCGCGGTTGTGTTGCGCGCCGAATTCCCCAATCCGCATCGTGAATTGCTGCCGGGCACCTTCGTTCGCGTACGTTTTCCGCAGGCGCAGCTCGATAATGCCATCCGGGTGCCGCAGCGCGCCGTGATGGGCGGGCCGCAGGGGCAAAGCGTGCTGAGTGTCGATGCCGCAGGCATGGTGGTGCCGTTGCCGATCAAAACCGGTGCGATGGCCGGTGCCGATTTTATTGTCACGGAAGGTCTCAAGGGCGGCGAACAGGTGATCGTAAATGGCCTGCAAAAGGCCCGACCTGGTGCAGTGGTGAAGCCCGTGCCGTGGACGCCTGGCGCACCCTTGCTGGCATCACCATCTCGAGCACCCGAGGCCGTCGCGACCAAGCCTGAAGAAAAGAAATAAAAAATGGCCCCCCACGCTCGCA
>CAIYZZ010000077.1 GCA_903930805.1 uncultured Rhodocyclaceae bacterium
CTTTTCGTTCACCCATTCCTCATGCGGAGGTTTTCCATGAAATTCATTGCACGCGTGTTTGCCATTGCTGGCCTGATTTTCCCCCTTGCTCTTTATGCTGCCGGCCCGGCTGAACTTTCCGAGGGCACGGTCAAGAAGATCGATCAACCCACCCATCGTGTCATGCTGGCACACGGCCCCATCGCCAATATCGGTATGCCGCCGATGACCATGATGTTCAAGGTCATGGACCCTGCCATGCTTAAAAAGCTGAAGGACGGCGACAAGGTGCGCTTCCGCGTCGAGGAAATCGAAGGCGACTACACCATCGTTCGCATCGAAGCGGTGAAGTAGCCATGAAGCCGCTAAGTTTGCTGCTGGCGACGGTGATGACCGTTGCCAGCGCGCTGCCGGCCGTATCCGGTGCTGCTGAGGAGCCGACTATCGGCGGCAGCGTCGAGAGCCTGCTCGGTTTTGCCCGCGAACGCCACCCCGAGTTTGCTGCCATGCGTTATGAGGCTGCTGCCGCCGCCGCGCGCGTGACCCCGGCCGGCGCGCTGCCCGATCCGACCTTCGGTGTTGAGTTGCGTGATTTCACCAACGAAATCAGAGGCGGCAGTGCCAACGTGCTGCCGGCGCGCGTTGGCGTCACACGCTACACGATCACCCAGGGCTTGCCGTGGTTGGGCAAGCGCGATCTCAAGCGCGACATCGCTGCCGCTGGTGCGGGCGAGGCAGAGGGGCGAGCAGAGGTTATTTGGGCCGATCTCGCCTGGCAGATCAAGCAGACCTATGCTCAGCATTATGTCCACGCGATTAGCATCCAGTACCGCCACGAAAATCTGCTGCTGCTCGATCAGCTGGCGCAGATCGCTCAGGCACGCTATGCCAGCGGGCTGGTGCCACAACAGGATGTGATTCGCGCCCAGACCGAGCGCACGGCCTTGCAAGGCGAACTCGTCATGCTGGAAGGCGAAAACGACCAGGCTGCGGCACGCATGCGCACGCTATTGGGCCGGCCGACGGCGGTACGTCTGCTGCCACCCGAGCGCCTGCGGCCGCTGCCGCCAGCGGCGAAACTGGACATTGGCGCGCTTGAAACCCGCATCGTCGAGCGCAATCCACGCCTTGCCGCCGACGCGGCGCGCATCGAAGGCGCCGAAAAATCGCGCGAGCTGGCCTACAAGAATCGCTACCCGGATTTTAATGTCGGTCTGGCCTCGATGCAGGAGCGCAATCGTGTCGCCAGCTGGGATTTGATGTTCGAGGTAAATATTCCCCTGCAACAGGAGAGTCGGCGCGCGCAGGAGTTTGAAGCGGAGCGCATGCTTGATGCGGCGAAATCGCGCAAGGAGGCAACACTCAATCAGGTACTGGCGGAACTTGCTGAAAGCATCGCTGCGTTGCGTGCCGCGCGCCGCAGCGAGGATCTGCTACAGGTGAGCCTGCTGCCACAGGCTGAGCTGACCCTGCAATCCGCGCTGGCCGGTTATGAAACGGGCAAGGTCGATTTCGCCACCGTGCTCGATGCCCAGCGGCAGATGCGCAAGGCGAAGGAAGATCTCCTCAAGGCGCGTGCCAACCAGCAGATGCGCCTGGCCGATATAGAACGCGTGATTGGAGAAGAGTTATGAGAGCGATACTCATCGTCGTGCTGTTGGCCGTGGCCGGTTTGATTGGCTACTGGTTTGGCGGTCAAACGGGTGGGACGGGCGGGACGGCGCCCGTAGAAGTCGGTGCTGGCGGGACGGCATCCGTCGCAGTGACTGCTCCAGCCGGAAAGAAACTCCTCTACTACCGCAACCCGATGGGCCTGCCCGATACCTCGCCGACGCCGAAGAAGGATTCTATGGGCATGGACTACATCCCCGTTTATGAAGGCGAGGATGAAGGCAGCGGCAATGAAGTCAAGATCAATACCGCCAAGGTGCAGAAACTTGGCGTCCGCGTGGAGACGGCAAGCCTGCGCGACTTGTCGCGGCAAGTGCGTGCAGTCGGTCGCGTCGAGGTGGACGAGCGGCGCATCTTCGCCGTGGTGCCGAAGTTCGAGGGCTGGATCGAACGCCTGCACGTCAACTCTACCGGCCAGCCGGTGAGCAAGGGGCAGGCGCTGTTCGAGGTTTACAGCCCGGAGTTGGTGTCGGCTCAGCGCGAGTATCAGATCGCGGCACACGGCATCGAGAAGCTCAAGGATGCCGGGCCGGAGGCGCTTGCCAGCATGCGCCAGCTGGCTGATGCCAGCCTCGCCAGGCTGGCAAACTGGGATATTTCGGCAGAACAAATCAAGGTGCTGTCCCAGAGTGGCAATGAGGATGCCGCGCCGCGCCGCAGCCTGACCTATCGTTCACCTGTTGCCGGCGTGATCCTGGAAAAGAAGGCCGTCCAGGGCATGCGCTTCATGCCGGGGGAAGTGCTTTACCAGATCGCTGACGTTTCCTCGGTATGGGTCGTGGTCGATGTTTTCGAGCGCGACATTGCGGCGGTCAAGGTCGGACAGGACGTTCAGGTAACGATCAATGCCTATCCCGACAGGGTGTTCGCGGGCAAGGTGGCTTACATCTACCCGACGCTCAAGGCCGAGACGCGCACGGTGCCAATCCGCGTCGAACTGGCCAATCCGGGCGGATTGCTGAAGCCGGCGATGTATGCCAGCGTGAAAGTCGGCGCTGAGGGGGCGGCAAAAGTGGTCGCTGTGCCGTTGTCGGCGGTGATCGACAGCGGCACGCGGCAGACGGTGCTGGTGCAGAAAGCCGCAGGCAGCTTTGAGCCGCGCGAGGTGAAACTCGGTGTGCGTAGCGACGACTACGTTGAAGTGCGC
>CAIYZZ010000078.1 GCA_903930805.1 uncultured Rhodocyclaceae bacterium
CAATGGCCTTAATTTCCTCTTCGTTGACGAGACCCATTACCCCCTTCATAGCGGCGGTCTGACCATTGTTGCGTGCGCCACTTTTGATGTCTTTCATCTGGGCTTCGGCATAGGCTATATTTTGTCCGGCAAGTTTTGGGTAGGGCATACCCTTCAGTGGGGTCTTGGCGTCCTTGCCGTGGCAGGACCAGCAAGTCTTTTCCTGGAAAAGTTTGGCGCCATCCAGTGCCAGTACCGGGGCTGAAACCGCCAGTGCGGCGGCAAAAAACAAGGTTAATTTCATGGTTATTCCTTTCGCAAAAAGAAACGGGGGGCAGCGTACCGCCACCCCCCGATGACTTCCTTGAATCAAATCAACTTATTTGGCAACACTCTTCGCACCGTTCTGCTCAAGATAGGTCTTGGCACGTAACCCAAGGTCGGCGGTCTTAACTTGGTATTGCCATATCTGCTCGGCCCACAGGTTCGCGTTTTCCCAATCCTTCTTGGCGGCAAAGCCTTCATGCTTTTCCTTCAGGCCCTTGGTCTTGCCGAGTTGGTCGAAAGCGTCTTCAACCATGGCGACGACATCCGGGAAGTCCTTGTAGTTCACCGAAGTGATGTACGCAACGACGGAGTCGATAATCGCCTGGGTGTCAGCCACTTTTTTCACGGTTGCCTTGTAGTCGGCTTCGGTATAGCTGCCGGCGGCAAGTGAGGACTTGGTAGCTTTCCAACCCTTCGGTTTGACGAGCAGGTAACCCTGCATCTCAAGGTGCAGCGCTGAGCAGAATTCCGTGCAATAGTACGGATAGACTCCTTCCTTGTCGGCCTTGAACTTGACCGTCACCGTCTTGCCCGGCTCGACCGACGCATGCACGTTGAATGTCGACACTGCGAACCCGTGGGTTTCATCTTGGGCGCGTTCAAGGTTGGTCAGGTGAATTGTCACTTCATCTCCGACATCGACTTCGATGGTTTCCGGCGTGATGTGCGAGCGGATCAGAGTACCGAACACCTCAACCTTGTTGCCCTTCTTGATGGTCTTCTCTTCGCCGGCGAGTGTCTTACCCGGATGTGGCTTGTCGGTGCGGCTGTCAGTGCCTACCTTGTAGCGGACGCCAGGCTTCAGCTTGCTGGCGGCAATGGCAACGGCGTAGTGCGGTTCGCCCAAGGGCAGGGGCATGTCGTAGAGGAGCTGCATCTTGTCATCGCTAATGTCGATCAGCTGGTGATTCTGTGGATGCAGCGGACCCACCGGCACGAAGCGATCAATCGCTAGCTTGTTCAACGCAACCAGGTAGCGACCGGCTGGTTTGGCAGTATCGCCTTCCATGGTCATCAGGTGGCCGATGTTGTAGTGCACACTGATCTTGTCGAGCACCTTGCCTTCGCAGTAGTCCCATTTGGCAACTTGGCTATCGACGTACAGTGAGGTGTAGGCAACGCAGGGCTTGGAGTCATACTGCGTATGCAGGGGGCCTAGGCCGAGGGAAACTTGCGTGTGCAGCGCGTCCTTCATGGCAATCACGGGGATGCCGTAAGGGTCTTTGGATTCGAACTTACCCGCCTTGATGGCTGCCATGATCTTCTCGAAGGAGTAGACCGAAACGTGGGTGTCGAGCTTGCCGGCGACGATCAGCTTGGTGCCGTCAGGGGTGACGTCAACACCGTGCGGCGACTTGGGTTCCGGAATCAGGAAGAGGATGCCTTCCTTGATGGCGGTATCCATCATCAGCACGTCGTGGCCGTTGATCTTCTTGGCCTTTCCGGCGGCGACCAGTTCGGCGGCTTTCTTCCAGTTGATCACGTGCAGATAGTCGGTGTCCTTGGCGGAGCAGCCGGCTTCATATGGGGGACGACCTTTTTCGATACCGCCGACGTAACGCTCGGAACAGAAAGAGTTGGTGAAAGACCAACCGTCTGATGGTCCCTTACCTGCATCGGACAGATCCTGCGAGTAAGGAGGCAGTTCGATGGAGAAGGACTTCTTCGGATCGATACGGCCTTCCTTGCGATCGAATTTCCAGTAGGTCATGCCACCACGGTATTTCTCGTTGAACTCTTCGAGTGGATAGAACTTCTTGTTCTCTAGTGGCGTAGCGTATTGAGCGGCCTCGAAGATGTACTCCGTGTTCGGCGTGACGAAGGTACCGCCGTGCTCTGACTTGTAGATCGGGTTAACCACGATCTGTTTGGTCTCGAAGTCGCGCAGGTCGATGACGGCGACGCGTGGATTGGCCTTGTCGTTGATGAAGAGGAACTGGCCGTCGGATTCACCGTTGGTTTCGGAGATCGCCGGATGGTGAGTGTCGCCCCAGTTGATTTCCTTGCCATCGATATTGCCCTGACGCAGCACGGCTTTAGAATTCTCGTCAAAGCCATAGCCCTGCCAGGGTTCGGGCGTAAACACGCCGATGTACTTCAGGATACGCATTGAGGGAATGCCGTAGACGATGACTTGGCCCGATTGGCCACCGGAACTGAACACCACGAATTCGTCGCGCTTGCCGGTGGGAACATAAGTCTTGGAAGCTGCCAGCAAATCCTGTTGCGAAAGACCCCGACGCTTCATCACGTCCTGCAGGGTTTCGGCAGACCAGGCGGTCCCTGCCGACAAGCCCATGCCCGTTGCGAGCACTAGCGATATAACATTTTTCGTGAGTATTTTCATGGACACACTCCCAAAGGCCAAAGGGTTAGGAAGACACAAATGGCCGAGGCGAAACCATCCGTTCGCTGCGACAATTTGCCGCGCATCGTAGAGTCATGGCGGCTAAATATCCTTGACTATGGTCAAGTTTCTAATAAGAGAGTTGGAATAATCCTCGTGGTAATCGAAAGAAGTCGGCTGTCTGCGCTTAGAGCGGCGCGATCAGAAAGCATAGACTCATAATCAGCTTGAGGCTGGAGATGGTGATCTGTGTGCCTGAGACATCGTCAATTTGGTTGCGGACAGGTAGTGGAAGACGCGTAAGAGTGATTCCAGCATCATGTTCAGGCGAGAAGCGATGATCAGCTTCGATGATCGTCAGGCTGTCTTCCCCGTTCTCCTTGCGTTCCTCTGACACGACTGCATTAGGCGTACCGACAGACAAGCACCGAAGTCAAATGACCGTCAATGGCGCTTAAGGCCGACTAGTACTAATAGGACGTACGGCAGGTTTCAGAGCGAACCGGTCCCCTGGATGACTGTTCAGAAGGAAAGGCGAGGGTCGG
>CAIYZZ010000079.1 GCA_903930805.1 uncultured Rhodocyclaceae bacterium
AGATCAGGCGAATATCGGCCTTGAGAAAATCGCTGGCACCGACACGCCGAAAGGTCCCCGTCTCCAGCAAGCGCAGCAGTTTGACTTGCATCCCCAGCGGTATATCGCCCAACTCATCGAGAAACAGGGTGCCACCGGAAGCCGACTCGACCAAGCCGATGCGGCGTGCCGACGCACCGGTGAAGGAACCTTTTTCATGGCCAAACAGTTCGCTCTCGAACAGGGTTTCGGTCAGCCCCGAGCAATCCACTGCCACGAACGGCCGATCGGCACGCCGACTCGCATCGTGGATGGCCTTTGCCACCAGTTCCTTGCCGGTACCCGACTCGCCTTGCAGCATCACCGTAGCATCCGACGGCGCCGCTCGCGCCATCAGTTCGAGCATGTCGCGGAAGGCAGGCGCCCGCCCGACCAGGGCACGCGCACCGGGTATGCCGCGCGACATGCCCAAAGGCTCCATTTTCTCGATGAAGTAGCTAATCACGCCATCCGCACCACGTACCGGCGCCAGCTCGATGTTCACATAGGCTTCGCCGGCGGGCGTGTGATGCAGGTGCAGAGCGCGCTCGCGCTGCCCAGAAGCGAGGCTTTGCTTGAGGGGGCAAGCCTCACCCGTCCTGTCGCAAGGCACGGCATAGTGGTGCGAAACGGCGTAGCAGGTCTGGCCGACCGGGTCGCTCTCGACCCCATGAGCGTGCCGGTAAGCCTTGTTTGCGGCGAGAATCCGGTAGTCGATATCGCAGAGGATATGCGGCTCGGCGAGGGTGTCGAGATAGGTAACGAGTTCCGCCGGAGGCGGGAGCGCAGGTTTCATGACAACCTCTGACAAATTGACTGACAGAATTCTGCCACATTCGTCAGTTGATAATGCCAACATGCGCTCCCATAATATAAGTATGAACTCATATACCCCCCCTGCCCGCCCGCAACGCCTCGAACATTTCCCCGTCTCGTTCTTCGCCACCGTGATGGGTACGGCTGGCCTCGCCATCGCCTGGGAAAAGGCCCATCACGTTCTCGGTCTGCCAGCCGAGATCGGCGTCGCCCTGCAATGGTGGGCGCTAGGCCTGTTCGGCCTGCTGGCACTCACCTATCTCGCCAAGCTGATCAAGCATGGCGCAGCGGTGAAACACGAATTCGCCCACCCGATCCGCATCAACTTCTTCCCGGCCATCTCCATTTCCATGCTCCTGCTGGCGGTAGCCTTCACCGAGACCCTGCCCGGCCCTGCCTTTGCCTTCTGGTCGCTGGGTGCCGCGCTACACCTCAGCTTCACGCTCACGGTAATGAGCAGCTGGATTCACCATACCCGCTACGACATCAAGCACGCCAATCCGGCCTGGTTCATCCCCGTGGTCGGCAACATCATCGTGCCGGTCGCTGGTGTCGGATTCGCCCCGGCGGAAATTTCGTGGTTTTTCTTCAGCATCGGCCTTATCTTCTGGCTGGTGCTGATGACCATCGTCATGAATCGCCTGTTCTTCCACGAACCGCTACCCGAGCGCCTCACGCCGACCCTGTTCATCCTCATCGCGCCACCGGCCGTCGGCTTCATCGCCTGGATGAAACTCAACGGTGGCGAGATCGACGCCTTCGCGCGCATCCTCTACCACGTCGCCCTTTTCCTCACCCTGCTGCTCGCCAGCAACGCGCTGCGCTTCTTCCGCCTGCGCTTCTTCCTGTCAACCTGGGCCTATTCCTTCCCGCTGGCCGCCATGACCATCGCGACGCTGATCATGGCCGAGAAAAACGGCGGGCTGTTCGTGCCGCTTGGCTGGCTGCTGCTCGCCGTGCTGAGCTTCGTATTGACACTACTGACCGTGCGCACCGCGCAAGGCATGACACGCGGCGAAATCTGCGTACCGGAGTAGGTCTGCCGTCTCGCTAGCGCCGAGTTTTATTGCCAGAATTCATGGCACTCATTGCACGATGGCATCGGCATAGGGCAGCGCCTCGTCGCGATGGCGCCGCCAGTTGGAAAGATAGTCACGCGCCAACGCCCGGTTGCCACGCAGAATCAGCAAATTCTCGGCGTTCCGAGCCTGTGCCGAGAATGAAAAGTTGTAGCTACCGGTGATGACAACGGGCCTGTCTCCTTCTGCATCGACGAGGAGAATTTTATTGTGGGCAGCGGCGTAGCGGGTTTCCAGGCGCACCTCGATGCCGGCTTCATGGAGTTTCGGCACCTGCGAAGTCTCGTTCTTCACCATCATCTCGCGATCAGCCAGCAGCACCAGCTTGACACCACGGATATGGGCATCAATCAGGGCACGGGCAATGTTGCGGCTGGTAACGAGATACGCCTGCGCATGAATGCTTTTCTTCGCTGCGTCGATCTCGCGGATCAGCGCGCCTTCAGCATCGTCCCACGGCGTGAATAGCACCTGCACCGTGCCGGTGGCCGGCAATTCTGCCGCAAACACGAGCGGCGACAACAGCGCCAGCACATGGATACAGGCCAACCACCCCAGCCACGACCGGATCATGCGGTGCGCTCCAGCACAGCGGCGTAGAAGCCGTCGGTGCCGTGCGTATGGGGTGCCAACTGCAAATCGGGGCCGGGCAGGTCGATGGCGATGCCCTGCGCTGCGAGCACCTCGCCCGCTGAGTGCCGCACGAACTGCGGATGCGTGGCAAGAAAAGCATCGACGATGACGCTGTTTTCTTCAGGCAGCACGCTGCACGTGGCGTAGACCAGACGCCCGCCGGGTTTCAGTAATTTGGCGGCGGCCGCAAGGATGCTGCCCTGCTTGACCGTCAATTCGGCCACACTCTCAGGGGTCTGCCGCCACTTGAGGTCGGGATTACGCCGCAAGGTACCCAGGCCCGAGCAAGGTGCGTCAACCAACACACGGTCGCACTTGCCGGCCAGACGCTTCACGCGCTGGTCGTTTTCGTGGGCGATGGCGACCGGATGCACGTTCGACAGGCCGGAACGCGCCAACCGGGGCTTCATCTTCGCCAGTCGCTTCTCGGAAACATCAAGGGCATAGAGCCGCCCGGTCGAGCGCATCAGCGCACCCAGTAAAAGGGTTTTTCCGCCGGCACCGGCGCAGAAGTCCACCACCATTTCGCCGCGTTTTGGCTGCAGCAGATAGCCGAGCAACTGGCTGCCCTCGTCCTGCACCTCAACGTCGCCGGAGATGAACAAGGGGTGGCGCGACAGCGCCGGCCGACCAACCAGACGCACACCATCGGGTGCCAGCGGACAAGCGCTGGCGGCATAGCCGATCTTTTCCAACTGCGCCAGCACGTCGGCACGGCTGGCCTTGAGCGTATTGACGCGCAGATCGAACGGTGCGGGCTGATTGAGACCGCGGGCCAGTGCGAGCAAATCGGTCGCCGACATCAGGGCGGAGAGTCGTTCGACCAGCCAGTCGGGTAGATCGGCCTGCTCCGCGAGACTTAGTTCAGCATCGGCGGGTGGCTTGGCCTTGAGTTGCGCCAACCATTCCGCATCACACTTGGCGAGCACCCCGTCGAGCATACGAAAACTTAAACCCAGTTCGCGGATCAGCGCGGCCAAGACCAGCTGACGCGGGCTGGCATCAGGGCCGACCCAGGCCGCCAGCGAGCGCTTCTTGCGCAACACGGCATAGGCCACTTCGGCGATGAAAGCCCGCTCCCGCTGCTCGGAGCGGTGCGCGCGCAGAAAGGCAGAAAGCGCGGCATCGGCGGGTTGTTGCAGGCGCAACAACTCGTGGGTCGCTGCGGTAGCTTGGTCGATCAGGATGCGGGTGATGGTATTCATTCGTTTTTTTCCAGTTCGATCGCCGTGGCAATCTGGTCGAAGACTTCGCCCTTGCGGTCGCGATGGCGAATTTTCATGGGTAAATGAGTCAGGGTGTCGAACCATATTTCGGTGGCATCTTCGCGCGCAGAACCCGCAACCTTGAGATGCCTCACGCTGCGCTCGCCCATGGGTGTATCAATCTTTAGCGTTTCACCCACCAAGACCACATAATTCGTGACCTTGCGCCCCGTCGCCACCGTCATGATGAATTCGGCCACCTCATGCGAAGCCGCGCCCAGTTGATAGAACAGCGAGAGCAGATCCTGCACCGACGCGCCGAGCACTGCACTCTGGCCATTACCAAGAAAGATCCGGTGCTGCGCCGTGTCGAAGCGCGCACTCTCTTTTAACTTTCCATCGCGCTCACTCCTGAATTCCAGCGGCTGCAGGCCGGCCGCAGTGAGCAGCCCACGGCTCTCCTGCACCACCTGCGCCGGCCGGAACAACGCCGCCAAACCGATAGTTTCAGTGACGGCGCGCAATTCGTAACTCTGCTCGTCATGCTGCCAGCGATGCTCGGCCCGACCGATAATGAGGCCATTTTCGCCACGCGTCACCTGGTAGATAATGTGTCCGCGCTTCGGCCAGAGGTTGGCATAGACAATAGTCGGCGCTGGCGGGACGCCTTGTGACATGGGGACGGCATCGACGGGAGAAGTTTCCGCCGCAACGGCTGGCGACGTTCCGGGCTGCGGATTGAGCGGTTCTGCGGATGCCGTACTTTCCGGGGCTGGCATGGCGAGTGCGTTGTCTGGCGCACTGACAACGGGTTCGGTCGGCACCGGGCGTTTTTTCTTCGGCGGTGGCACAGGCTGGGGTGGCAGATTTGGCCTGGCTTGTACTGGCACGACCAATGTCGCGTCGAGCGTTGGCGGGGTTTCTTCATCGTCCAACAGCGGCAGCCCCCAACCTGGCGAGGTAATCGCAGCCAAGTGCAGCATCAGCGAAACCGCCAATGCCAGCCAGAACGTCCGCCTTGCGGGCGTTGCACGCCTTGTCCATGCCGCGTCATTCATCCGCAACTGGTACCCGCAAGGCCAGCGTCACCGGCGTGGCATCCTCGGTCCACACGACCCGCCCTGCCTCCAATCGGCAACGATCCTCCAGAATGCCGTGCGCGGCTTGCGCGTAGATGCTGTGCTCCTGTGCCAGCACGCGTTCCGCGAGCACGGCGGCGGTATCGTCCGCAAGCACCGGCACCACCGCTTGCGCAATAATCGGCCCACAATCAAGTGTCGGGGTAACGAAATGCACCGTGCAACCATGCACGCGCACACCGGTTTGCAAGGCGGCCTCATGCGTGTGCAGGCCGGGAAAGCTTGGCAGCAGCGAAGGGTGGATGTTGACCAGGCGCCCCATAAAACGCTGCACGAAGGCCTCCGTCAGCACGCGCATGAAACCTGCCAAAAACACAACATCAGCACCACAGCTTTCGATCTCGCTGGCAAGCGCTGCATCGAAGGCTTCACGCGCGGCAAAGCTCTTGTGATCGACGACAACTGTCGGCACGCCGCGCGCGGTCGCCCAGGCCAGACCGGCGGCATCCGGGCGATTGCTAATGACGGCGGCGCAGGTGCCGGGCAGTTGGGCATCAATCAGCGCCTGCATGTTGCTGCCACGACCGGAGATGAGAA
>CAIYZZ010000080.1 GCA_903930805.1 uncultured Rhodocyclaceae bacterium
AAGTCTGCTCTTGGAGAATGTCGAGGAAATCATTTCCAAGATGATTGCCTTGAAGGCAAGCCACATAGGCTTCTCCATGGATGACTTCGGGACAGGTTATTCCTCACTGTCCTACCTCAAACAGTTGCCACTCGATCAACTGAAGATTGATCAGTCCTTTGTTCGTGACATTCTCAACCACCCCAGTGACGCTGCCATCGCCAAAACCATCGTGGCATTGGCGCAAAGCTTGGGCCTTTCGGTTATTGCTGAAGGTGTAGAGACTGAAGGACAACGTGTCTTTCTAGCGGAACATGGTTGTGCAACGTACCAAGGCTATCTCTTCAGCCGTCCTGTCCCGTTGGAAGAATTCGAGAAACTGGCAACTCGGCATTGATACATTTGCACCTTTTTCGCACATCGGCCTCGGCGGGCTACATCGCTTGCGCATCGTTGCTACGATTGGGCTACCGGCCATTGATGAGCACCACAAGACAATTACCGGCATCCTTGACAAATTGATGAAGAATCCCGATGCTTCGCTGCATTCAAAGTCTGCTGTTGATGGCCTGACCGATCTGAGCAAGATTCTGGAAATCCATTTTTCGATCGAGGAAGCCTACATGAGGCAACTCGGCATGGAGCAACAGGAATTTTCAGCACATAGTCAGAAGCACAGAGAGATTCTGGGCCAGTTGGTAGAAATGAATATCGCCTTCTATGCGAACCGTGACATGAAGGTCAGAGATATTGCATCACAAGTCAGAGAGTTGGCTATTGATCATGTCGTCATGATATGACTTCAACATCAAGAAGTACCTGCCTATCTAACCAACATCAGGATCTTGCAATGCTACAGTGACGGTCAACCATCTGGAAACCAGCCCAGGAGTGTTGGCGGGATCAGGGGGTTTCAATCAACACTCAATTATCTTGAGGGAGATGGCTGATGTTCGGCTCTGAAAAGAATCGGGAGATTTCCCGACTGCGTGAAGAAATAGCAGAACTTAGACAACAGGAACAATTCCAGAAAGAGCGTGCCGATAACCTCGCAATCGAGATTGCTCGACTGGAGGCTGAAAACGCACAACAGGCACAGCACTCGCAACTCTTTGATGGCTTGTCAGGGCCACTGAATCAGTTCGCAGATTCAGCCAAGGCGTTACAAAGCAGCTTGGCCGCGATGGCGCAATCAATGAAGAGCGAAACGCAAGAGGCAGTAAGAACTACTGGAGAAACTGTAGAAAGTAAGGCAATCGTCCAGAAACTTACTGAGCGGATCAATCAATTGATCGACCGCGCACATCAAAGTGCTGAGGCCATCGTACGTTTGCATGAGGGCACCGGCAAGATCAACGGCATTGTTCAATTGATCAAGGAAGTCGCGGATCAGACCAACCTGCTGGCATTGAATGCCGCCATCGAGGCAGCACGTGCCGGCGAACAGGGGAGAGGTTTTGCCGTTGTTGCCGATGAAGTACGCAAACTGGCGGAACGGACAACTGCCTCGACTGCAGAAATCTCCAGTCTGGTCTCTAGAGTTCAGACTGAGGCTATGAGCTTGAAGCTGGTGGCCGAGGTCAATCCAGAAGAAATGTCTGCGATCCAACAGGAAGGCCAATCCGCTTTTGCCAATATCGATGAGCTATCGAAGGTCAGCCAACACTTGACCAACACATTAGCTGCAACGGCGCTTCGTAGTTTCGTTGAAACGGCCAAGACTGATCATCTCGTATTCAAGCAAGAAATCTATCGTGTATTTATTGGCACATCTGACAAGGGGCCAAGTGACTTTGCCAGCCACAAGTCCTGTCGCCTTGGGAAGTGGTACTACGAAGGCGATGGCAAGGACTGTTTCTCAAAACTTCCCGGATATAAGGAAGTCGAACCGCCGCACAAGCGTGTGCATGAGTATGGGCAAACGGCCGTAGGCGAATATCGCTCAGCTAATATAGAAGCCGCAATAAGTGCGCTTACAGAAATGGAGAGGGCAAGCATGGAGGTTCTGTCTCAACTTGAAAGAATGGCTAGTTCAGGTGAAAACGATTCAGCCTTACTGTGCATCAGCGGTCATTAAAGTTACCATCGATCTCCGTGATGTGGCTTATTGCCCACGTGCGGTCCGGGGGCTCCGACAGGGCGGTCACCTCGCCGACTAAAAAGTATGTTAAACAAGTTATCAGTTTGGTGGGACAGAATTGGGCTGCAACTGAGGTTGCACATTCTGATTCAGGGATGTCTGATCGTCATTCTGATCGGCGTACAACTATGGACTGCAAATCTGTTTGAGCAACAAAAGCTGATAGCCGCAAAAGCAGAAGCGACGACAGTAGCGGACGGGACAATCAATGGCCTGAACACGCTGATGACCCTCAAGTTGGGCAAGGACGATGTCATCAGCGACAAGAAGGCCCGCGCACAGTTCATCGATAAAATGGGCAAGTCCGAAAAGGTCAGGGAACTGCGCATCATTCGCGCCAAGCAACTTGATACCGAGTTCCCCCAGGGCCTGCCCGAAGAGTACCCGGTAGATGACATGGACCGCAGCGTTCTCGCCAACGGAAAGACCGAATTCAAGATGATCATGAACGACAATGGTGAAGCCTTGCTCAGAACCGTGGTGCCGTTCATCGCAATTAAAGAATTTCGAGGCATCAATTGCCTTAAATGCCATAGCGTAGACGAGGGTTATATCCTTGGTGCCGCCAGCATTACAATCGACGTCAAGGATGATTTGGCCGGCATTAAGAAAGTCACCGCCTTGTTCTGGGTCGGCCAAGGCATTCTGCAGATCATCTTGTATTCCATAATAGGACTTATCGTCCGACGATTGGCTATGCAACTCGGTGGTGAGCCGGCTTACGTCATCGATATCGTCAATCAGATTGCCAAAGGTAATCTATCGCAGCAAATCGCCACTCGAATGCATGACAGCACTAGTCTGCTGGCCAAAGTAAAGCAGATGCAGGAAAAACGGAAGCAAGCCGAAGAAGCGCTGGAAGAGCAGCGCGTGGAAATGGAAACCATCCTTCGTCATGTTTTGGTGGGTATTGTCTATCTCAAGAATCGCATAATTATTTCGTGTAATCGGGGGATGGAGGAAATCTTTGGTTATGAGCCAGGCGAGTTGTTAGGCAAGACCACCGAGGTGCTCTACGACACTCATGAAACCTTCGTTGAGATAGGTCATCGAGCATATTCAAACCTGGCCTCCCTCAATCGTTACAACGAAGAGTTGAAGCTCAGGCACAAGGATGAAAGTATCTTCTGGGGCTCATTGACCGGCCGTGCGCTGGATCCAATGCGGCCGCAAGAAGGCAGCATATGGATTTATACCGATATCACCGAGCGCAAATACGCCGAAGCCGAACTCGACCAGCACCGCCACCGCCTCGAAGAACTTGTTTTCGCCCGCACTGCCGAACTGGCCGCTGCCCGTGATGCCGCCGAAGCCGCCAGTCGCGCCAAGAGCATCTTTCTCGCCAACATGAGCCACGAACTGCGCACGCCGATGAATGGCGTCATGGGCATGACCGACCTGGCGCTGCGCCGTGCCACCGATCCCCAGCAGATCGACTGGCTCAACACAAGCAAAGGCTCCGCGCAACGTCTGCTCGGCATCATCAACGACGTTCTCGATATCTCCCAGATCGAAGCCCAGCAGTTGGTGCTCGAAGACAAGGACTTCTTCCTTTCGCAAGTGTTTGACGACGTCGCCCAGATGCAGGGCGCAGCGGCCCAAGCCAAAGGGCTGGGCCTGTCCTGCGAAATCTCCCCGGCATTGCCCGACCTGCTGTGCGGTGACGCCACGCGTCTGAAACAG
Organism: uncultured Rhodocyclaceae bacterium; assembly: GCA_903930805.1. Classification (GTDB taxonomy): domain Bacteria; phylum Pseudomonadota; class Gammaproteobacteria; order Burkholderiales; family Rhodocyclaceae; genus Sulfuricystis. The sequence continues at coordinate 3,803 of CAIYZZ010000080.1, forward strand.
GTACTGATCAATTACATCGGAAACGCGATCAAGTTCTCCCAGCATGGACAGATCACCATGCGTGCCCGCGCCATAGAGGAAGACAGCCACTCCGTGTTGCTGCGTATCGAAGTCACCGATCAAGGCATAGGGTTCAGTCCCGAACAGCAAGCCCGATTGTTCCAGGCCTTCAGTCAGGTGGACGGCTCATCCAACCGCAAGTACGGGGGCACCGGTCTCGGCCTGATCATCTGCAAGCGCCTGGCCCTGCTGATGGGCGGAGAAGTCGGCGCTGACAGCACGCCGGGGGAGGGAAGCACCTTCTGGTTTGCCGCCCGCCTGCAACGCGGCCACGGCATCCTGCCGGCAGGGAAGACCCCGGACACGGACAAGACCATCAACCGCGCAGTTGCGCCGGACGCGGTGGCCGATTCCTCGGCCGAGTGCGCCCCCGATCCGGGCCGTGCGCAGGAGGTACTCGAGCAGCTTGAACCGCTGCTGGTGAGAGGCGACTTCATGTCCGGCGAGTTGTTCGAGTCCAACCGGCCCCTGCTGCTGGGCACGCTGGGCGCCGAGGCGATGCGGCTCGGCCAGCAAATAGCGGCTTTCGACTATGAGACTGCCCTGACGACGTTGCGAGAGATGGCCCATCGATGACTTGAGGACGTTCGGCCCCTCACGGCAATCGCTTACGCAAACGTCGTAAACCCCGGAGGAAAGTTATTCACAGTCAAGTGGTTATGACATGAGCTTGTAAACAGGGGTGGAATAGCGTTTACTTTCGATTTTTGTCGGGGGTTGAAAATGACGTTGCAGGAAGCGTTTTTGCAGGTAAAGGATCACCGCCAGGGGCCAGCGGTGCATCACGATCTGAAGGAAATGATCGTGATGGCGATAGACGCTTCTCTTTTCCGGCGATCCGATATTTCATTCGCCAGTATTTCGATCCGTTAGGCATCCAGTCTTTATCTGGATTTTTTGACTATCTCGGATCGCTGCGGATATTGCTTGGCGGAAGAGAGAGGGAGTCGAACCCACCCGGGATCGCATGGCGACCCCTGCCGATTTTGAAGACCGGCCGCCCCACCGGGGAACGTTCTCTTCCGTTGTTCATCATGTTGCCCAGTCGGGTGCGGCACCTTCCCGCCGCACGATATGGTCGTCCTGCCCGCGGCGAGTGTAGCCGATGCGATCGAAGAATTCGAGGATGTGGATCGCCACCTTGCGGCCACTGCCAATGCGGTCACGCAGGTCTGCGGCACGCGCGGCGCCCTCTTGTTGGCAGAGTTCCTGAACCATTGCGGCGAGTTCCGCCACGGCGGTGGCAGTGAAGTAGTGATCGTGGGCAACCGGATAGAGTTCGCCGGCACGCGCAATACGTCGAAACAGTTGGCGCACGGAATCTTCGGGTGTGCCGGTAGCCTTGAATACGTCACGCACACGCGGCGGGTTGTACGGGTTTGCCTCCAGCAAGGGCTTCAGCACGACAAACAAATCGCGATCGGCGGCTGAAACACTGGCGCGATGCTCGGGCAGATGCAGCCAAGCGCGTGTCTGGGCAATTCTGCCGGCAGCCAGAAGCTCATCCACCAGCGCAGTGAAAGCACCGCGCGCCAGCGTGGCTAGCGTCATGCGGCGCAGGCGTTCGCGCTCGACGCCGACCATGTCGGGTGCGCGCTCATGCTCGCGCGCCAGGACATCGAGCAGTTTTTGCGCGAGGGCTAGCCAGGTGCCCGATGCAAAACCGGTGTGCGCCTCGCCGGCGTGGATTACACGCAACCCGGCATGCGCCCACAAGGTTTGGGCAGCACTGTCGCTCAGGTTCCAGTTAATGCCGAAGCGCACGAGATCTACGCCGGCAACGGCCTGCGCAGCGAGTTGCGCGAGCGTGGCGGCAGGATCGTCAGCGCGCATGGTGCGCAACAGGTCGAGCCGTGCCGGCGCACGCTTGTGTCGCGTCGGCGGAAAGATGTCCAGCACGCGACCACCGGCGACGGTGCGTTGCGCGCCGGCATCACGCAGGATGAAACGGTCGCCGTGCACGGCGAGGCTTGGCTGTTCGAGAATGATTTCAGCCAATGCCGTCCCGCCAGCGCCGACTTTTTCGCAATCAAGCAGGGCGACGCGGCCGAGGATGTCGGCAGTACCCAAATGGACATGCACGGCCTGCCAGTGTTTGAGATCAAGTTGATCCGCCGGCACGCGCAGTTCGGCATGAAAACGGGTAAGCGGCAGCGCCAGTAGCGGATCGACGACCCACATGCCGCGTTCGATATCCCTCTTCTCGAAGTCCCCCGTCAGCGCCAAAGCGCAGCGCTCGCCCGCCTGGCCGCTTGGTGCCAGTCGATCCTGCACATGCAAGCTGCGCACGCGGGCTTTCAGCCCGGGGGGCGAGATGATCGCCGTCTCACCAGCACCGACTTTCCCCGAGTGTGCAGTGCCGGTGACGACAGTGCCGACACCGGAGAGCGTAAAACTGCGATCGATGGCTAGACGGAAACGGCCCGCGCTCAAGCGTGTGCGTAGTGCAGCCGCAGCGGCCTCAAGGTGGGAACGCAGCGCCGGCACCCCGGTGCCGCTACGGCCCGAAAGCGGAAACACCGGGCTACCGGCAAGCGAACTGTTCGCCAGCAAGGCATCGACCTCAGTCTGCACCGCCGCCAGGCGTTCCGGCGTCACCATGTCAATCTTCGTCAGCGCCACCGCGCCACGCGCCAGGCCGAGCAGGCCGAGCAGTTCCAGATGTTCGCGCGTCTGCGGCATCGGCCCGTCATCGGCCGCAATCACCAGCAGCACGAAATCAATACCGGTGGCACCGGCCAGCATGTTGTGGATCAGTTTCTCGTGTCCCGGTACATCGACGAAACCGAGCACACTGCCATCGGGCAGAGGCGTGTAAGCATAGCCGAGATCAAGCGTAATGCCACGCGCCTTTTCTTCAGGCAGGCGATCGGCATCAACACCGGTGAGCGCCTTCACCAGCGTGGTCTTGCCGTGATCGATGTGGCCCGCAGTGCCGACGATCATGCGACGTGGATTGCCGCCAGTGACATGGCAAACGCAGATTCATCACGCTGATCGAGGCAGCGCAGGTCGAGCAGGAGCGCACCGTCCTCAATGCGGCCGATGATCGGCTGCAGCGGATGACTGACACCACGCAGTGCAGCCTCGATGCGGTTGAGCACGCCGCTCCTTTTCCCCTGCGGGCGGATCGAGAAGCCGGCCGAGGGCAGACGATCGACCGGCAGCGAACCGGAACCGATCTGCGATTTCAGTGCGACGATTTCAATGCTGACCGGCAGTCCATGCAGTGCCTGTTGCAGCGCCGGCAACAAGCGCTCGGCCGCACTCCGGATGTCAGCCTCGGCACGCGTCAATTGGCGCAAAGATGCCAGGCGCAGATGCAACCGGTCAGGATCGCGGTAAAGCCGCAGCACGGCTTCCAGCGCCGCGAGCGTGAGCTTGCCAACACGCAAGGCACGCTTGAGCGGATTCTTCTTGATCTTCGCGATCAGTTCTTTCTTGCCAACCAACAGCCCTGCTTGCGGGCCGCCCAGCAGCTTGTCGCCGGAGAAGCTAACGAGGTCGGCACCGGCGGCAATGGCCTCGCGCGGGGTGGGCTCATGCGGCAGCCCCCATTTGTGAAGGTCGATCAGCGTACCGGAGCCAAGATCAATGACGCAGGGCAGACCATGCTGGTGGGCAAGTGCCGCCAGTTCGGATTCTGGCACCGCATGGGTAAACCCCTGGATCGCATAGTTGCTGGCATGCACCTTCATCAACATCGCCGTGCGGGCGACCGGTACCGCCTCGATAGCTACGGCGAAATCCTTGAGATGCGTGCGGTTTGTCGTGCCGACCTCGACCAGCTTCGCCCCGGCGCGACTCATGATGTCGGGCACGCGAAAGGCACCGCCGATCTCGACCAGTTCGCCACGCGAGACGATCACGCGCTGCTTCGCCGCCAGCGTGTTGAGCAACAAGAACACGGCCGCAGCATTATTATTGACCACGGTCGCCGCCTCGGCGCCGGTGAGTTCGCAGAGCAGTTCATTGACCACATCGTCGCGATCGCCACGACCACCGCTGGCGAGATCGTATTCGAGCGCACACGGGCTGCGCGCCGCTGTAATCAGCGCCTCAATGGCTTCATCGGGCAAACTGGCGCGGCCGAGGTTGGTATGCAACACCGTACCAGTGAGGTTGAATACCGGGCGGAGTTTGGGTGTCGACAATGCCGTCACGCCAGCGCCGACATTTTCCAGCAGCGTTGCCTCATCGGGCAGCAGTGCGCCGGACTTGACCGCAGCGCGCGCAGCAATCAAGGCAGCACGGACGACGCCAGTGACGACGGCTCGGCCATGGGCTTCGATCAGGGAAACAACCGCAGGTTGGGAAAGCAGGCGGTCGACAGAGGGCAGTTGAGAGAGTGGTTGCATGGCTTCACCCGTACCGGGTAGAAACGAAGATGAGCAATTGTAACCAGGTCGAAATCAGTTGCCCTGTGAGACCCGAAATATTTTGAAATCCGTCTTCAGGTAATGCCGCTCCGCCACGAAACGATCCAGCAGCAGAGCATCCTCCTTCGACTTCAGGCCGCCGGTGAGACGCGCGACCTCCTTGCCCTCGCTGTCAAGAAACACCAGCACCGGGCGCCATTTGCGCGGGTTATAGCGTTTGACCATCGCATGGCGCGGGTCATCGTCGTCCAGTTGTAGATCGCTGAAATCGGCATGGGCGCCAACGTAGTTCTTGATGAATCTTGCACTGACTTCAGGAATACGCAGCACACTCACGGTGTAGCGGCAGGCCCCTCAGTTGGCTTGATCGCCGAAGTACAGCATGACGTGGCGCGCGGGTGTGGCACGAATCTGCGCCAGCGCTGCCACATCGTCATGGGCCAGCGGTACCACGCCATCGAGATGGTCAGCAGCGATGGCAGGAAGGCTGATCAGGGCCGCGATGACAAGAGCAAACAGGGACAGTAAATGTCTCATTGGGGGCGCTCGATTACGACAGTGGAGAGAAGTGGCGATGAAGCGGTACTTGGCTCACAAGTACCGCTTCCCGAGGCTTACTTCTTCTTGGCAGCCTTCTTGCCGGCAACAGTGGCCTTGAAGGTCGCACCCGCCGTAAAACGCGGCACGGTCGTAGCGGCAATTTTCAGAACGGCACCGGTGGCCGGGTTGCGGCCGGTACGCGCGGCACGCTTGGATGACTTGAAGGTGCCGAAGCCAACCAGGGTAACGGTGTCGCCCTTGGCAACGGTTTTGACGACGGTGGCGATCATGGCAGAAACTGCCCGCTCGGCATCGGCCTTTGTGAGTTCAGAGGACTTAGCAATGGCTTCAATGAGTTCTGTTTTGTTCATGGTGTCTTTCCTGTGAGAGTCATGCGTTAGTAATCGGGCAAACGACCGGACGGCGACAATCTTTTTTGCCTTCGGCAATCGCTTGATTTCCATTTCGGCCCGCAGCGCTTCTGAATGCGAACCGACGGAGCAGGATGCTACCAAGTGAATCGGCTTATGGGAACGGGTATAGCGTGAACCTTTTCCATTTAAATGCTCCAGAAAACGACGTTCGACGTCAATTGTGATTCCCGTGTAAAGGGATCCGTCGCTGCATTCGAGGATGTAGAGGTGCCAGATGGAATGCGTCATGGGGACCAATCGGGTGGGGCGTCTGCCTGCGGCTACGTACCTCATGCGGGGCATTTCACCCCACCTGCGCCGGTTCTATATTCAGCCGTTACCCGGCACCAGCAGCAGGTTCGGGCCAGCGCGGGCATAGCCGGCCTCATCGACCAGGATATCCAGTGCCAGTGTGGCGAGATCGTCAGCCACGGGATCGACACCCCCCCTTTCCGTATAGACGATCTTCAGGTAGCTCTTGCAACTGTCGCAGGTCTCGGCGCGCATGGCTTCGGGATTTTTCACGCCTGCCCCTTCGAGCTGGCGATAGCTGATACCGTCGTTGGCGTCACAGGCGGCGCACTTGACGCGCACCAGATTCCATTCGGTGTTGCACAGCGCGCAATGCAAAAAGCGCAGGTTGGCAGTTTCACCCACCGTTTTCACGATGCTGGCCACCGGCAGAAACCCACAGCAGGGACATACGCCAAGAACATCAAGTACCGTGATACCAGCGCCGACCCTTTGCGCTAGGCCTGTCCATAACACTTGCAGAGCGGCGCCGACGTAAGGCAAGAGTGCCGCATCATCGCCATAAAGTTCGGTGTGCAAAACACGTTCGGCAAGTTCTTCAAGCTTGTCGGCAGGTAACGTGGCGATGCGCGCGAGATCGGCACGCGCGGCTTCAGGTGCGGCTGGCGTGACGGTAGTGGCGAGTTGCCTCAGCACCCCATGCCAAGCCGGGTCGCGCTGCCAGTGCTGCGCAGGCAGTGGTGGCATGCGGTGTTCGCGTGCCTGTTGCAGCGCATCTGCTGTGGGGAGTGGTAACACCGGCAATTTTTGCAGCGCGTCGTGCTGCGTGCGACTGATTACGGCGAGAAAGCGCAACCAGTCGCCGAGCGTGTGACCCGTGGCCAGTTGCTCGAAACGCGTAGCGCGCGCAGTGAAAATATCGGTAGCTGGTGCGATCACCGCAGGCGGCTCACTCGACGATTTGATCGGGATGATGGGAGTTTGAGTAGATGCAGTCATGGGAGCGGGGAAGAAAAAGCCCGCAGGGGAAAACCTGCGGGCTCTGAGCTTAACACTTGAGAATTAGGGCTTGCCAGTGACTTGTCGATACCAGGCGCGGTGGTGCTGCTTGGCCCAGGCGCGTGTCACCGTGCCGTACCACATGGCGCGCATGGTGCCCTTGACCCAGATTGCCGCATAGATGTGAACAAAGGCAACACCGATCATGACCGCTGCCGTTGCCGCATGGATCACGGCCCCGAAGCGCACGGCACCCACCGGGAAACTGAAGTAGGCACGCCACAGCAGGATGCCGGAGACGAACAGCAACGCGACGCTGGCAGCCATGACCCAGAACATCATCTTCTGGCCGCCGTTGTACTTGCCCTGTTCCGGCATGTTGTGGTCGTCTCCGGTCACCATCTCACCCGCCCGCGACAACCACTCCTGATCCGCCGGGGTCATGGTGTTCAATGACTTGAAGCGGAAGAACAGCCCGAGGAAGGAGGCCGTCATCAGCACCCCGATGAAGGGATGCAGGATGCGCGACCAAACACCGCCGCCAAACAACTGCGTCAGCGGCCAGAACGCCGGATGGAAGAAAGCCAGGCCGGAGAGCGCGAGCAGAATGAAGCTGATGCCCACGACCCAGTGATTGGCCCGCTCATGCGCCGTGTAGCGCTGCAGGTCTTTCGGATTGCGGATCATTGTTTGTTCTCCTCAAGATGACGAGCGCAGTGAGCAAGAAGACTTTCCCCCGCGAGGGGGAAGCGAAGGGGGCGGGTCATGATTCCTCCTTTTCAAGCTCGTCTTCCAGTTCCTTGGAGACCTCGTTCGGCCCTTGGGTGATGTAGTGGAACAGGCTACCGAGCGCCACAGCCGCCAAGGCGACGTTGGCGAGCGGCTTGGCGAAGCCCTTCCACAACGAGACCAGCGGGCTGATGCCGGGGTCGTTGGGGAGGTTGCTGTACAACTCCGGCCGGTCGGCGTGATGCAGCACGTACATGACGTGTGTGCCGCCCACCCCCTGCGGATCGTAGAGCCCCGCCTTGTCGTAGCCACGCGACTTGAGATCCACGAGGCGCTTCTCGGCGTAATCCTTCATCTGCTCTTTTGAGCCGAACTGGATCGCACCGGTCGGGCACACCTTGGCGCAAGCGGGTGCCTGGCCAACGGCCACGCGGTCGGAGCACAGTGAGCATTTGTAGGCCTTGCTGTCCTCCGGCGAGATGCGCGGTACGTTGAAGGGGCAGCCGGTGACGCAGTAGCCGCAGCCGATGCAGTTTTCCTGGTGAAAATCGACGATGCCGTTGGCGTACTGGATGATGGCACCGGGGGCCGGGCAGGCCTTGAGGCAACCCGGGTCGGCACAATGCATGCAGCCGTCCTTGCGGATCAGCCACTCCAACTTACCCTTCTCCTCGACCTCGGCAAAGCGCATCACGGTCCATGACTTGGCGGTGAGATCCACGGGATTGTCATACACCCCCTTGCAGCTCCCCACTTCGTCGCGGATGTCGTTCCACTCCATGCACGCCACTTGGCAGGCCTTGCAGCCGATGCAAGTGGACACGTCGATCAGTTTCGCCACTTCTGTGGTCTGTCGCACGCCGGGCGCCGGCGTGGTCGTCGCCGAGCGGCGGGCGATGTCTAGACTTTGTAAAGCCATGTCGTCTCTCCCTTATGCCTTCTCGATGTTGACCAGGAACGCCTTGAATTCCGGCGTCTGCGAATTGGCGTCACCCACGAACGGCGTCAGCGTGTTGGTGATGAAGCCCGGCTTGGTGACACCCTTGAAGCCCCAATGGATCGGGATACCCACGGTATGCACCTTCTTGCCGTCGACATCGAGCGCCTTGATCCGCTTGGTGACCACCGCCACCGCCTTGATGAAGCC
>CAIYZZ010000081.1 GCA_903930805.1 uncultured Rhodocyclaceae bacterium
ACGGCAAGACCGGCGGCTATTTGCTTGAAGAGCCGCAGGGCCGCTTGGTGATTACCGCCACCGACCGGCGCCGCATCATGCAGCCGCTCCCCGCCGCCGGCGTCAATTGGCTGATCGACCGCCATGTCGATGGCTACGATGAAACCGGCGTCACCGTCAATCCGCTGGGTGTGGAAGTGCTGGCATCGGCCCGGCGCATTCCCGTGGCGGGCTGGTTCATCGTCGCCTCACTGCCCACGGCGGAAGCCTTCGCGCCGATTCGCGCCTTGCAGCAGCGCATGGTGATCGCCACGCTCATTCTGACCGTGCTGGCGGGCGTGCTGACCTGGTGGATGTTGCGCCGCCAACTGGCTACGCTGCTCGATACCGCCAAAGCGCTGGCCGACATGGCCGATGCCCGGCAGTGCATGCAGCCCTTGCCCATCACTCAAGATGATGAAATCGGCCAACTGATACGGGGTTTCAATGGCCTGCTGGCAATCCTGGGCAAACGCGAAGACGCATTGAAGGAAAGCGAGTTGCGCTATCGCACTGTCGCGGATTTCACCCTGGACTGGGAATACTGGATCCTGCCGGACGGCGCGTTCTGCTACATTTCCCCCTCTTGTGAGCAGGTTTGCGGCTACACGGCGGACGAGTTTTATGCCGACCCCCGGTTGCTGCCGCAGATCATTCATCCGGAGGATCTGCCGCTCTATACCGCGCATACCCACCACCTGTCCGCGCAGGGCGTACCGGAACCATTTGATTTCAGGATTTTCACCAAAGACGGTGCAACCCGCTGGATCGCGCATGTCTGCCGGCCGGTCTACGATCCGGACGGAAACGCGCTTGGACTGCGCGCCAGCAACCGCGACAACACCGCACGCAAACTGGCGGAGGATGAGCTTGAAAAGCACCGCAGTCATCTTGCCGAACTCGTCATCTCGCGCACCGCCGAACTCGCGCAAGCCAAGGATGCCGCCGAAGTGGCCAACCTCGCCAAAAGCACTTTCCTGGCCAACATGAGCCACGAGATACGCACCCCCATGAACGCCATCATCGGTCTGAACCACCTGATGCGCCGGGCCGGGGCGACACCGGAGCAAATCGTGCGGCTGGACAAGATCGACAGCGCCGGGCGACACCTGCTGTCTATCATCAACGACATCCTCGACATCTCCAAGATCGAGGCCGGCAAACTGCAACTGGAAAGCGTCGATTTCCACCTTTCCGCCATTCTCGATAATGTCAGCTCCATCATCGGCGAGGCGGCGCGGGACAAAGGGCTGACTATCGAGGTCGATGCCGATGCTGTTCCCCTGTGGCTGCGCGGCGACCCGCTGCGCCTGCGCCAGGCCTTGATCAACTTTGGCGGCAACGCCGTCAAATTCACTGAAGCGGGCACCATTGCCCTGCGCGCCCGACTTCTGGAAGACAGCACCGAGGGATTGCTGGTGCGTTTCGAAGTGCAAGATAGCGGCCTCGGCATTGCCCCCGACAAGATGGCCCGGCTATTCCAGGCCTTCGAGCAGGCCGACTCCTCGACCACGCGCAAATTTGGTGGCACGGGGCTCGGGTTGGCCATCAACAAGCACCTCGCCCAGATGATGGGCGGAAAAGTCGGCGCTGACAGTACGGCGGGCGAGGGCAGCACCTTCTGGTTTACCGCGCGCCTGCAACGCGGCCACGGCATCATGCCCGCCGTGCCGACCACCAACATCACGGACGCCGAGACGCAGTTGCGCCGGCACCACGTCGGCGCCCGGCTCTTGCTGGCGGAAGACAACGCCATCAACCGCGAAGTGGCGGTGGAACTGCTGCATGGCGTGAGTCTGGCGGTAGAGACGGCCGCTGATGGTCGGGAAGCTGTCGAGAAGGCGCAAAGCCGTAGCTACGACCTGATCCTAATGGATATGCAGATGCCCAACATGGATGGCCTGGAAGCCACTCGCGCCATCCGCGCCCTGCCGGGCTGGGAGGCAAAACCGATCATCGCAATGACGGCCAACGCCTTCGAAGAGGATCGCCGCGCCTGCGAAGCGGCGGGCATGAATGACTTTGTCGCCAAGCCGGTGGATCCGGATTTGCTCTATGCCACCTTGCTGAAATGGCTGCCGGTCGGGACCGCAGATGCAACGGATGAGACCGCCGCAGATCCTGCACCCTCGCTGGCCGCTAGGTTTGCCGATGTGGCTGCTGCGCTAGCGCCGGAAATGACGACCGCAGCCGTCCTGACGCGCCTGGCCAGCGTGCCCGGTATGAATGTGGTGCGTGGTCTGAGCGCGACGCGCGGCAAAGCCGACAAGTATCTGGATCTGCTCGGCCGTTTTGTCGAGTTGCACGCCGACGACATGACGCAACTGGCCGCCAGCCTGGACGCAGGCGACCACGCCTCGGCCCAGCGCCTGGCGCACACCCTCAAGGGCACGGCCGCCACGCTGGGAGCCGAGCATCTGGCGGCACTGGCGGCAAGTTTGGAAAGCCGGTTGAAGGAAAGCAGGGCTGGAA
>CAIYZZ010000082.1 GCA_903930805.1 uncultured Rhodocyclaceae bacterium
ACGCCGAAGACATCCTCTTCATGCTCTACACCTCCGGTTCCACCGGCAAACCCAAGGGCGTCGTCCACACCACCGCCGGCTACCTCATCCACACCGCCCTCACCACGAAGTACGTCTTCGACATCCATGACGAAGACACCTTCTGGTGTACCGCCGACATCGGCTGGGTCACCGGCCACAGCTACATCGTCTATGGCCCGCTCGCCAACGGCTTCACCAGCGTCATGTTCGAAGGCGTGCCCACCTTCCCCGATGCCGGACGCTTCTGGCAAATCATCGAGAAGTTCAAGGTTAACCAGTTCTACACCGCGCCCACCGCCATCCGCTCACTCATCCGCCTCGGCGAGGAATGGCCGAACAAGTATGACCTGAGTTCGCTCAAAACCCTCGGTTCCGTCGGCGAGCCCATCAATCCCGAAGCTTGGATGTGGTACCACCGCGTCATCGGCAAGGAAAAATGCCCGATCGTGGACACTTGGTGGCAGACCGAAACCGGCGGCCATCTCATCACCCCGATGCCCGGCGCGCACACGCTCAAACCCGGCAGCGCCAGCCGTCCATTCTTCGGCGTCGAACCGGTCGTCTTGCGCGACGACGGTAGCGAGTGCGATCCGAACGAAGGCGGCAAACTGTGCATCAAGAAGCCGTGGCCCGGCATGATGCGCACCACTTGGGGTGACCACGACCGGTTCATCGACACCTATTTCACGATGTATCCGAACATCTACTTCACCGGCGACGGCTGCCGCGTCGATCAGGATGGCGACTATTGGCTGATGGGCCGGGTTGATGATGTGGTGAACGTTTCCGGTCACCGCATCGGCACCGCTGAGGTTGAAAGCGCCTTGGTCAGCCACCCGAAGGTTTCCGAAGCCGCCGTGGCACCCATGCCGCACGATACCAAGGGCCAGGGCCTATACGCCTTCGTGACCCTCAAGGAAGGCATCGAGGAAAGCGAGGAACTCAAAAAGGAACTCATCATGCATGTCCGCAAGGAAATCGGACCGATTGCCGCGCCGGACAAGATCCAGTTTGCACACGGTCTGCCGAAGACCCGCTCGGGAAAAATCATGCGCCGCATCCTGCGCAAGATCGCCGAAAATGCCGTGGATGAAATTGGCGACACCTCGACGCTGGCCGATCCGCACGTGGTGGAAGACTTGATTCACGGCAAACAATAATCCCTTGGGTTCTAACCCGCCCGTTCGTGCGCCCTCTGCTCCGTCTGCGGGGTTGTGGGCCACGAGCGCGGTATGCCGCGGCATGCCTCCAATTCCAACCTTAAAACCATTATGAGCAACCAAACCAACATCAGCCAGTCACCGGCAGCCAACCGCGGTTGGGCGGTGACCTTCTCCGGCCTTGGCATCAACCTCGCGCTTGGCATCCTCTACACCTGGAGTATGTTCAAGGGCGCCATCGAGAAAGAGTTCGGCTGGAAGGGCGACCAATTGAACGATCCTTACGCGCTCAGTTGCCTGGTCTTCGCCTTCACCATGATTGTGGCCGGACGTTGCCAGGACAAGTTGGGCCCGCGCCTCACCGCCTCCGTCGGCGGCCTGCTAGTGGGTGCCGGCTTCTTGCTGTGCTCGACCACTAACAGCTACGGCGTCTGGTTGCTCGGCTTCGGCGTGCTGGCGGGCAGTGGTTTCGGCTTCGGGTATTCGTCTGCCACGCCGCCCGCGCTGAAATGGTTTCCACCGGCGAAAACGGGCATGATTGCCGGCCTCGTCGTGGCCGGTTTCGGCCTCGCGCCGGTTTATCTTGCGCCGACGTCCCAATATTTGCTTGGCCATTACCAGCTCCAGAAATCGATGCTCATTCTCGGGATCGCCTTCACGATCATCGTTTGTGGCCTCGCGCAACTGCTGGTGAATCCGCCG
>CAIYZZ010000083.1 GCA_903930805.1 uncultured Rhodocyclaceae bacterium
GCGCAAATGAGTCACACCGGTACGACCGGCCCGCAGGCCATCGGCAACTGTTCAACTTGTCACAACGGCAGCTATCTGGCGGTCAATGCACTGGCCAAACCCGCTACCCACATTCCGACAGGCATTCAGTGCGACACCTGCCACGTCCGTGGGTATGTGGCCTGGGGCCCCGCGACGATGAGTCATACGGGTCTTGCCGGACAATGCTCGACCTGCCACGGTGGCGCCTATGTATCGCAGAATGCCCAGACCAAGACACCGACCCATACTCCCACCACGGCACAGTGCGATACCTGCCACAACTCCACCGTCACTTGGGCGACAGCAACGTTCAATCATGCCACTGCAACTCCAGCCGTAACAGGACGCTGTTCAACCTGCCACAACGGGACGAATGCGCTCGGCAAGCCAAGCAACCACATCCCGACGACGACGCAGTGTGATACCTGTCATAAGAACTACACGGTTTTTGCGCCGGCGACCATGACCCATACCGGACTCACCGGCCCGGTTGCTACAGGGAATTGTGTGCGCTGTCATGGAGGTGCTTATGTGGCCGTCAATGCCCAAGCGAAAAACGTAACCCACATCCCGGACACCCGATCCTGCGATGTTTGCCATACGACGAGCGTCTGGAAGCCGACGAGTTTCAATCACACCGGTGTTGCCACCACCTGCGGTACCAGTTGCCACAACGGGATCAATGCTGCCGGAAAATCTTCAGTCCATATTAATGTTACTGGACAGGAATGCAGTGTTTGCCACCGCACCGGAATCTCCTGGCTGCCGCTGATTACTCCCTACTCCCATTTAGGAGCGACAGGAGCCTGCAACACTTGTCATGGTGGGGGCTACCCAAATATCGATGTCAAACTGGGGAGCCATATGCCGACTGCGGCGCAGTGCGACGTTTGCCACTTGACCACTATCTGGACTACGCTCAGAACCCCTGTTAGCCACACGACCTTTGGAACTAATAACTGTAAGTCTTGCCATGGCGGGACATATGTCGGCGTGAAGGCGAAGCCGGCGGGTACCGGACATATCCCGACAACACTTACTGGCATGCTAGGCGATGAGTGTTCCTTCTGTCATACAAATACGGGGGTTAACGGCTTCGCCATCTTCAGGATGAATCACGGCGCTATCCAGGCCTCATGTGCGACTTGTCATGAGCGCTCGGCGCCCTACACCTATATCAACGGAAAGAGAATTTCCCGTACCAGTTCCCATGCTAGTGGTGCGAATGCGGCAACGGATTGCTCAAGTTCCAACTGTCACAGGCCGTTAGGGAGAAGAGGGTCACCGTACTCGAGTTGGTAACGATGATTAAATTATGTTAATAATCAATGAGTTAATATTAATTTTCGCATGACCCAGCCTCCTGCCCTCTGGAAAAGATACCTAGCGCTCGCAATTCTCCTCGTCTCTTTCTGCGCCTCTCCTGCTTTCGCAGTAGTTTTCGATCGTATCGATGTCGATACGAGAGAGAATGAGGCGGATATTGTCATCCGCTTTGCCCACCAGATTCTCTACATGAGGCATGGTCCGCAAGGTGAAGGCAAGGCTCTGCGTGTCTTCTTTCGCATCACCGATCCATCAATCCTCGAAGAGGACCTGATGCAGGAAACGCTTCGTACCCCGAGAACGGAGGGCGTACCGACCGCAACCCTTGTCTTTCCAGAATTGAGAAACGGGATGCTGGTCACGTTTTCGGAAAAGACGCGCTTCGAGGTCAGGCCTGGGACGGACGAAAGAAGCCTGATCATTACGGTTCCGAGACAGGTCAAGGAGAAGTCAGCCGTTCCTGCTCCGGTTCCTGCTCCGGTTCCTGCTCCTGCTCCGGCTCCGGCTCCGGCTCCGGCTCCGGCTCCGGCTCCGGTTCCCGCTGCAATGCCACAGGAACCACTGGTTACGCCCTCGCCAGTGGAGATTGTTTCTCCGGTTCAGGCAGTGCTTCCTGCACCTGGCCCCGCAGTTTTCCCGACAACAATGGCGACCGCAGCGGAAACTGAAGAGCGGGCCATGAATTTGATCGACAACGCCCGACGCGCCCTATCCAATCAGGATCCGGTGGCGGCGATCGGCTACCTCAACGACATTCTGCGTATGCCAAGCAACAGCCAGACTGAAGCCGGACAGGCATTGATTGGCGAGGTCCGCGAGCAGAACGGCGAGTTCAACAAGGCAAAGGCTGAATATGAGTTGTACCTGAAGCTCTATCCCAATAGTCCGAATGCCGCAAATGTCAGGAAACATCTTGCCGAGTTGCCGCAGGATGCCTCCAGGGCGCGTTCTGGCCCCCGACCGCTGCCCAAGGAGGCAGGGCCGAGCGAATGGACGTTCTTCAGCAGCGTTTCGATGTACCAGTACAAGGGGAATTCTCAGTTCGATTCAACGTTTATGGCGCCCAGCATGATCACGCCCGAAGTGAATAAGCTTTCCATGGTCGATCAGGACAGTCTGAATACTTCGGTCAACATGAATGCCCGGCGCCGCGATGCCTTTTCCGATACCCGTATCGTCTTTCGCGAAACGGACTACAAGAATTATCTGGATCGCTCGCGCGACTACAACCGAGTCTATTCTGCCTATGTCGACCACAATGACAGGAAACTCGGCTATTACGTTCGCGCCGGCCGACAGAATCCGACCGGACTGGGGGTGATGGAGCGCTATGACGGCCTCCAGGCCGGCTACAACCTGACAAGCGACTGGCGCGTCAATGGGGTGTTCGGCGATGCCATTGAATTTGGATCGACCTACAAGAAGTCCTTCCACGGTGCGGGGATCGAGTTCCTGCCCCAGACGGGACGCCCTGGAGCAAGTCTGTACTATGTCGATCAGACACTCGACGGCTATGCCAACCGCCGCGCCGTGGGATCTGAGGTACGCTATTTTGACGGCAGTTTCTCCGGATTCGGCATGATCGACTACGACATGCTGTTCAAAGGCCTCAACATCGCGATGATGCAAGGCAATTATGTCAGTCCGGTCGGCACGAACTATTACGTTGTTGCCGATCATCGCCGTGCGCCTTCTTACGGGCTGACCAACGCGTTGCCGGCCGGAATGGGCATGACGCTCGACGAGATGATTTCACAGCAGAGTCTTGAAACCGTGCGCTCCCAGGCGGCCGCGCTCACGGCCATGTCAGACATGTACTCGATCGGGTTTACCCACCCAGTGACCGAAGACTGGCAACTGGGTGCCGACTACCGAATTTCTACGATCTCATCCACCCAACCAGTGAAGGCGGTGATCCCGCTCGCCAATATCGGGCTGTGCCTAGGCACCATCGATCCCGTCAATGACACCTGCATCATCGATACGACCGCACAGAATGGCAGCGGATGGACCAAGGTCGTCACCTTGCAGGCAATTGGCACCAACCTGTTTACCAGCAGCGCGGTTGGGGTCGGAAATCTGAGTTACATTTATGCGCCGACCTATACCGGCACGTCGGCCAGCCTGAGCTACATGTTCCCTTTCCTCGAGTTCTGGCGCCTCGACACGAACTACCGCTATTACACACAGAACAGCGAGTCGGGCGATGTCATGAAGCGCAGCAACCCCAGTCTGAAGCTCTCCTATCAATGGCGCCAGAGTCTTTTCTTCGAAGGTGAAGTGGGCTGGGAAGACTCGACCACCTCAGGCCCAACTCGTGACGAAAAATCCAAGCGGGACTACATGTATTTCGGTATGCGCTGGGACTACCGTTAGGACAAATCGGGGCGGCCATTCCCGTAGTCGCCAGGCATCGGGTGCTTCGCGCGAAAATCAACTTGCATCAATGGAGAAACTGACGTGATCTACCTTGCCGCCACTTTGATCGCCATTTTGATCGTTCTCGCACTATGGCTGACAGGTTGGTTGCCAACGCCAGCAGCATATCGCAAATTTCAGGTTACCGAATCCCTTCAGCGTCTGCTGCTCGAACGTGCGGAAGGGCGCATAGCGGCGGATGAATTCGAGGCGCGCCAAGCGCTGTTGCACACGGCGTTGCTCGAGGCGTCCGCGACGACAGGGGCGGGCAAGACCAGATTCTGGATGGTCGGCGTTGCCCTGGTTGCCCTTGCAGCCGGCGTGTTCATTGGCATCGGTGTCACCAGGGATACCGGGGGTACAGCGCCACCGTTCCAGATGATGACACCTGCCGGCAAGGCAACCGAAACACAGATGCCACAGACCGGCAAGGGATTTCTCGGAACCCTGACAAAGCCTCCCATGAACTCAGGTGATGCCGCTTCGGCTTCCCAGTCGAACACCGGCGGAGATATTGGTGCAATGGCAAAGCGACTCGAGAAGAAAATGGAAGGAGATCAAAACAATGGGGAGGGATGGCTGTTACTCGCTCGCGCCTACATCGAAATACGCCAGCACAAAAAGGCTGCCGATGCCTTCAGCAAAGCGGCGGCATTGCTTCCCCCTGATGCTTCGATGCTGGCGGACTGGGCCGATGCCCACGTTGTCGCGAATAACCAGAGTTGGGACGATACGGCCCGTGCAATCGTCAAGAAAGCGTTGGCGGCGGATGAGAAGAATCACAAGGCGTTGTCTTTGGCAGGTAGCGAGGCTTTTGCCAGAGCTGATTACAAGGCCGCCATAAGCTACTGGAAGCGGATGAAGAATGCTGCACCTGCGGGTTCGATGTCGGCCAAACTCGCTGACTCGAATATCGAGGAAGCAACGGCGTTACTGAAGGGGGCGACCCGATAAGGATGTCCAGCATGGGCGATAATTATGGCCCGCTTATCGTTTGAAACTCCCAATGTCTATCCAGTGGTT
Organism: uncultured Rhodocyclaceae bacterium; assembly: GCA_903930805.1. Classification (GTDB taxonomy): domain Bacteria; phylum Pseudomonadota; class Gammaproteobacteria; order Burkholderiales; family Rhodocyclaceae; genus Sulfuricystis. Next base: position 4,789 of record CAIYZZ010000083.1, read on the forward strand.
CCCCGGCCACATGACCTCGGCGCGCAAAAAAGCCGCCGAGACCATGGCCCGCACCGATGTCGTGATCGAAGTGCTTGACGCCCGTTTGCCCGAGGCGAGCAGCAACCCGATGATCCGCGAATTGCGCCTTGCGCGCCAGCGTCCCTGTCTCAAGCTTTTGAACAAGGCTGACCTCGCCGATCCCATTGCCACCGCTGCCTGGCTTGATTACTACGGCAGGCAGCCCGGTGTGAAGGCCGTTGCCATTTCGTGCAAGAAGCCGGGTGACGCCGCGAAAGTGCCAGTGTTGTGCCAACAACTAGCGCCACACCGCAACGACAACGTGAAGCCCTTGCGCATGATGATCATGGGCATTCCCAACGTCGGCAAGTCGACGCTGATGAACGCGCTGCTGAAGCGCCGCATCGCGGCGGTCGGTGACGAACCGGCTGTCACCAAAAGCCAGCAGAGCTTTGACCTCTCGCTGCGCCAGACCATCATCGACACGCCGGGCCTGATGTGGCCGAAGATCGAACATGACGCGGATGGCTTCATGTTGGCTGCCAGTCATGCTATCGGCCGCAATGCGGTGATCGACGAGGAGGTGGCGAAGTTCCTGGCCGGTATTCTTCTGGCACGCTATTCGGCGTTGCTCGCAGCGCGCTATAAACTCGATCCGGCGGTATTGGATGCGGTTGGTGTTGTCGAGACTGTCGCCAGAAAACGTGGCTGCATCTTCAAGGGGCGCGGCGGCGAACTCGATCTGGAAAAGGCCGCGATGATCCTGCTCACTGATTACCGCAGCGGCGCGCTGGGCCGCATCAGCCTCGAAACGCCCGTAACGCGTGCAGCAATGCTCGCCAAACCGGCGGCACCAACGGTCGTACAGGAAGCTGACTGATGGACGCGCGCATGACCGAACTGGAGGTCAAGCTGGCCTTCGCCGAAGATTTGCTGGAAACGCTGAATCGCACTGTCTATCGTCAGCAGGAACAGATCGACCGGATGCAGCAGGAACTACGCACGCTGCGCCAGCAAATGCAGCAATCACTGCCGACCGAGCAGCACAGCCTGCGCGACGAGATCCCGCCGCACTACTAAACCGCTGCCACTATTTCGCTTCCGGCCCCCTTCATACGCTTCCGTATCTTCATGCTATCCACTATTGAACAACGCATTGCCGAGGAGCTTGGTGTCCGGCTCGCCCAAGTCAGCGCCGCCGTCCAGTTGCTTGACGAGGGCGCGAGCGTGCCTTTCATCGCCCGCTATCGCAAGGAAGTCACCGACAATCTCGACGACACGCAATTGCGCACTCTGGAAGAACGACTCGACTATCTGCGCGAATTGGAAGAACGTCGCACCGCCATCCTCGCCAGCATCGAGGAACAGGGCAAGCTCACGCTGGAACTGCGTGCCGAGATCGAAAGCGCCGAGACCAAACAGCGCCTCGAAGACTTGTATCTGCCCTACAAGCAGAAGCGTCGCACCAAGGCGCAGATTGCGCGCGAAGCTGGTCTGGAACCGCTGGCCGATGCACTCTATGACGACCCGACGCTGACGCCGGAAACCGAGGCGGCGAAATATGTGCATCCGGAAAAGGAACCGCCGGAACAGCATGTGCCCGACGTCAAGGCCGCCCTGGAAGGGGCCCGGCAGATTCTCATGGAGCGTTTCGCCGAGGATGCCGCGCTGCTGGAAAAATTACGCAACTACCTCAACGAGCACGCCATCGTCGTTTCCTCTGTTGTCGAAGGCAAGGAAACGGCGGGTGCCAAGTTTCGCGACTGGTTCGACTTCCGTGAGTCGCTCAAGACGGTGCCTTCGCATCGCGCATTGGCCATGTTCCGTGGCCGCAACGAGGATGTGCTGCGGCTTGCGCTTAAGACCGAGGTGGAGTTGCGCGACC
>CAIYZZ010000084.1 GCA_903930805.1 uncultured Rhodocyclaceae bacterium
CGGGCGGTTTCCACGGCAGGACTGGTCGGGTATTTCTCCACCAGCGTTTCCAGCGCCTTGATCGCACCTTTGACGTCTTTGGCTTCGACCAGTGCATTCGACTGTTGCTGCAGTGCATCCGGTGCCTTGGCGTCGGTCGGCCAGGTGGTGGCAACGCGCCCGAATGTTTCGGCGGCCTTGGCATATTGCTTTTGCTGATACAGGCTGGAGCCCAGCCAGTAGGTTGCATTCGGCAGCAGTGTTGATTTCGGATAGGTGGTGATGAAGCCCTCGAACGCGGCCTGTGCTTCCTTGAATTTGCTGGTGCGGAAGAGACCAAGCGCAGCCTCGTAGTCGCGCATCTCCGCTTGAGGGTCGGCCTTGGCAGCAGTAGCCGGCTGTGGTGCGGTCGAGACGCCGGCATCGGCCGCTGAGCCGTGGGTGCCAGAACCACCGGAGTTGCTCTCGAGCTTGCGCAGGCGGGAGTCAAGATCGACGTAAAAATCCTGTTGGCGCTTGTGCGCCATCTCAAGCGAGTTCGTCAGTACCTCGATCTGGCCCATGAGGCGTGCTACGCTGGCACGCAAGGCCTCGGCCTGGTTGGCGAAATCGAGCTGGTTCTGCGTGGCACTGTCGACGCGCTTGCCGAGCCCCTCGATTTCCTTGCGCAATTCGGTGATCTGCTTGCGCGCCTCTTCGTCTTCGAAGAAGGCAGCCCACGCCGACGGTGCCGGCAGGGCCAGCGCCAGGTAGCAGAGGAAAAGCGCGAGGCGCGCCATTACTTAGAACTCGCCCGAGTAGAGCATGTCGCCGCGGCGGTTCTGTGCCCAGCAGGATTCAGTTGCATCCATACAGGCGGGTTTTTCCTCGCCGAGGCTGACGGATTCGAGTTGCGCATCCTTGGCACCGAGCAGCATCAGGGCCTTTTTCACCGCCTCGGCGCGCTTCTGGCCGAGCGCGAGGTTGTATTCACGGCTGCCGCGTTCGTCGGCGTTGCCCTGGATCAGCATCTTGTACTGAGTGTTCTTGGCGAGAAACTTGGCATGATGATCGAGCAGCGACTTGAATTCGTCCTTGACGATAAAGCTGTCGTAATCGAAGTAAATGCTGCGCTTGGAAAGGGGGCTCTTCGGGTCTTTCAAGGCGGCCGCACTGTACGGGTCGGCTGCGCCGACACCGGACGAGATGGCGTTGGGGTTGCGGCTTTCGACGCCGGCACCGTCCTGCTCGCGGGCAGCGGGCTGGCTGCCGCAACCGGCGAGCGTCACGAGCGTGGTGAGGGCGATCAGTGAAATGGAGTAACGCAGACGAATATTCATGACAAGGTTTCCTTTACTAAAAGTGAATTTCTGATGAAGATTATTTGTTGAACGGTGCCCAGGCGGGTTCGCGGACATCCGCAGCCTGAACCGATAAACGTTGTTTGACGCGGCCGTCGATTGAGACTGCTGCGAGTACGCCGCGACCACCCACTTCGGTGGCGAAGAGGATCATGCGGCCGTTGGGCGCGAAGCTGGGTGACTCGTCCTTGGCCGTGTCGGTGAGAACCTGGGTCTGCCGCGAGGCCAGATCCATGATCGCAACGCGGAAGCGCCCGCTGTCACGCGTGACGAAGGCCAGATGCTTGCCGTCCGGTGCGAGGCGCGGTGTGACATTGTAGTTGCCGTCGAAGGTGATGCGCTGCGCTGCGCCGCCAGTCACCGGCTGACGATAGATCTGCGGGCTGCCGCCGCGGTCGGACGTGAAGTAGATGAACTCGCCGTCGGGAGAGAATTGTGGTTCGGTATCGATACCGGCGGATGAGGCAAGACGAACGATGCCACTGCCATCGACATTGATGACATAAAGTTGTGAACCGCCATCCTTGGTCAGCACCACGGCGAGCTTCCTGCCGTCCGGCGACCAGGCTGGTGCCGAGTTCGAACCCTTGAAATTGGCGGCGACATGGCGGCGCCCGGTGGCGAGGTCATGCACGTAGACCACCGGTTTTTTGGCCTCGAACGAGACGTAGGCGAGCTTGCCGCCATCCGGCGACCAGGACGGCGAGATGATTGGTTCGCGCGAGGCTAGGGCGGTTTGCGCGCCGTTGCCATCGGCATCGGCGATTTGCAGCTCGAAGCGGCCGGCGCTTTTCACTACATAGGCGATGCGCGTGGCAAAAATGCCGCGTTCGCCGATCAGCTTTTCGTATATGTCGTCGGCGATGCGATGCGCCGTGGCGCGAATCTGGCTGGCGTTGTGAGTGAATGCCTGCCCGCCGATGGCTACCTGTTTTTGCGTGTCATGGAGGCGAAAACGCGTCTCGTAGCGGCCGTCCGGGCTGGTGATAACGCTGCCTGCGGCCAGGGCGTCGGCACCACGCGCTTTCCAGTCGGCGTAGACCGGCGCAGTGTTCTCATCGAGTGCCGTGCCTGCCGTGTCGATCATCTGGAACATACCGCTGCGCTCCAAATCAGAACGTACCACCGAAGTAAGTGCTTGCGAAACGATGCGCTCACCGCCGAAATCGGCAATCGCCACTGGCAGGCGCTGCGCACCGGAACCGGTAATCTCGATGGAAAGTTGGGCCTGAGCCAGCGTAGCAAAGCAGGCGAGGCAGCCAAACAGGCAGCCTGCCAGCAATCTGATGTGATGTGTATTCATGGGGAGCGATTATAACCCGCCCGAAAACTAGTCTTCTTGCGGGCGAAACCTGAGTTTCAGCGTGCGGTCGAAAAGTTCGGCTTTGCTGGGTTTCGGTAGCGGGCTGGACTTGCGTATGGCACGTTCAGTCGCGGCGTCGTAGGCCGCGTGACCTGAAGATTTGAGCAGCTTGACGTTCATCACTTCGCCTGACGGCAGTTGGGTGACCTCGAATTCCGCTTCGGGATTGCCTTTGATATCAGGGGGCAACACGATATTGCCGCGTACCTTGCCGCGGATGGCGGCGATGTATTTGTCCATTTCACCCGCCTGTGCGGTACTGGTTTGCCTGGCTTTGAAATCGGCAAGCTCCTGCGCGGCTGCTGCGGCTTCCTTGTGCTGCTGCAACTGTTCGGCTTCGCGCTTGAGTTGTTCCTTGAAGGGATCAGGCGTGGGTTTGGGCGGTTCCGGCTTGGGTTCGGGTTTGGGTGGCTCAGGTTTGGGCGGCGGTTTGGGTTTTTCCTTTTCCTTCTGGGCGATGTCAGGCTTGGGCAGCGGTTTGGGGAGAGGTTCGACCTTGGGTTCCGGTTTTGGCTCCGGCTTGGGTTTGGGTTCTGGCGCAAAAGTCGGCGCTGGCGGGACGGCGCTTACCAGTTGGACTTCAACTACCTCCGGCTTCCGGGTCTGCCAGCGAACGCCGTAGACCAGCAACGCGGCCAGCCCAAGGTGCATCAATACCGCGAGCGCGAACGAAACCCGCTTGCCGGGTGCCTGGCGCGGATTAGCGGGTGCGTCGTTCATTTACCCTGATTGCCTTTGGGTTGCACCAGCAGGCCGATTTTGGCGACTTGCGCACGTTGCAACTCGTCCATCACGTTCAACACCGCTTCATATTTCACGTTTTTGTCACCGGCGATCAGTACGGGTTGATCCGGGTGCTTGGCCTGCAACTCCTTGAGCTGTGCCGCGAGTTCCTGGCGGCCGACATTGACTTCGGCGCCACCCAACGCGCGATCCCGCATGGTCATGGCGCCGTCCGCCTTAACGATGATTTCCAGCGGTTCGGCGGGTGGCGCGGATGCCTTGCCGACGCTGGGCAGGTTGATGCTGGCCGGTTGGATCATCGGTGCAGTGACCATGAAAATTACCAGCAATACCAGCATCACGTCGATGTAAGGCACGACGTTGATTTCGTGCTTGAGTCTTCTGGGGCGGCGCATGGCTTATTTCAACTGACGTTGCAGGATGTTCGAGAACTCTTCCATGAAGCTCTCGAAACGCACCGCCACGCGATCCACATCGTGGGCGAAGCGGTTGTAGGCGACCACGGCGGGAATTGCGGCAAACAGGCCAATGGCCGTAGCCACCAGGGCTTCGGCGATGCCCGGTGCCACGGCGGCCAGCGTGGCGGTGGTCATGCTGGCCAGGCCGCGGAAGGAATGCATGATGCCCCACACCGTGCCAAACAGGCCGACATAGGGTGACACCGAACCCACCGAGGCAAGAAAGGCCAGATGTGCTTCGAGATCGTCGACTTCGCGCTGATAGGTAGCGCGCATGGCGCGACGCACGCCGTCGATCGCGGTGGAGGCATCGAGCGACTTTTGTCCGCGCGACTTGGTGAACTCGCGAAACCCGGCCTCGAAGATGCGCTCCAGCGCGCCGCTGTTATGGCGGTCATTCACGGCACTCTGGTAAAGGCTGTTCAGATCGCCTCCGCTCCAGAAGTCGCGTTCGAACTTTTCTGTTTTCAGGCGCGCATCGCGCAGGGCGAACCATTTGCGGAAGATCCAGTACCAGGACATCAGTGAAACATAGGTCAGCAGAACCATCACCAGCTTGACAACCAGGCTGGCATTGACGATCAGTTCGAAGAGGGCGAGATCGGAAGTGACGTTCATGGGGTTTTAACTGTAGGTTCGAGGTGAAGCGCAAGTTGTTGGTGAATTTCAGGCGGCATCGCCGCCGCCTTGCCGCGCGCAAGATCGAGACAGGCGACGCGAACTGTAGCAGTCAGCAGCGCCTCATTCATGCGCGTAATCGACTGACCGAATGTTACCTGAGCGCGGCCAAGGGTAACGACGTGGGTGGTGACTTCGACAAGATCGTCGAGTTTCGCCGGCCTCAGATATTCCACCGTGAGCGAGCGTACCGCGAAAGCCAGCCCGGTTTCCTCGGCCAGTTGGCGCTGCTCGAAACCGAGTGCGCGCAACAACTCGGTGCGGGCGCGTTCGAGATATTTGAGATAGTTGGCGTAATAGACCACGCCGCCGGCGTCGGTGTCTTCGTAGTAGATGCGATACCGCTGGATGGCTTTCAATCGATCGTCTCCGAGAGCGTGCGGCGAACCATTTCCGGTATGCCGACGCGGGCGCTCCAGCCAATCTTTTCTGTTGCCCTGCGCGGAACGGCGATGCTGCACTCCAATTCGGTTGGCCGGATCAGCGCCATATCGATTCCACGTATTCGGGTGCCCAACCACAGTCGCGAATGCCCAACGTCTCAAGATTAGCGAACGACTGGGTTTCAGCGTCGTGCGACGCACCGCAGACCTCGTAGCCCTTGGCAAGCAGCAGGCGCGCCAGCAGGGCACCGTCTTGCCCGGAAATGCTGAAAATCAACGCGCGGCGTGTAGTGGGGGTCATGAAGTCACCCCAGCGGCGCTGAATTTTCCCTGCACCTTGGGTAATGCGGGGAATGTCCGCCAGATGTTCCCCAGTTGCTCCACCCACTTCAAGGTGATCGCATCGCTCTGGTAGTGTTCGACATGATTTTTGCCCGCCGCGCCGCGCCGCCGCCGTTCGTCAGGCTGTTCGTGGAGCAGTCGCATCCAGACTGCCGCATCTTCGACGACGGGCTCGGCCCAACGCGCCTGCGGCCCCAGCACTTCGGCCTTGTAGAACGCGTGGTTGCCGTTGGTCTGAGTCAGCCGATAGCGCACCAAGCAGGCGCTGCCGTGATCCATGAAGGTCATGTTGCCCGACCAGGCGGTGGCGATGACCGGGACGCCGAGGCGCATCGACTCGAGCATGCCGAGTCCGAGTCCTTCGGAGCGGTGCAGCGACACATAGGCATCGGCGCTGGCGTAGAAGGAGAGCGCTTCGCGATAGCTCAGTGGCTTGACGATGAAGCCGATTCGGCTGTCGCCGCCGGCGGCTTCCATCAGCAGCTTGAGCGTGTCGCGGCCCATTTGCGTTGAATCGGCGTTGTTGAGACGGAATACCAGCCGGACATTGGTTTCGTTGGCCGAAAAGGCGTGGCGGAAGGCGGCAATGGCCGCAGTGGGATTCTTGCGCGCCGGGTCGCTGGAGGGATCGAAACTGCTTACGAATACCGTGGCGTCGGTGGGCAGACCGAATGCATTGCGGTCGGCGCGAATGTCGGCAGGCAAGAACAGGGGTTGCTTGCCCGTGATGACGGGCGTCAACGGCAGTGAATTGGCGAGTACTGCGGCGAGAAATTCGGAGTAGGCGACGACAACGTCGAGACAGGCGAGCGCCTCGACCCAGGTGGGATGCAACTGGGTGGCTTCCCACCAGACGACGCCGGCATGGAGTCGATTGCCGGCATTCAGTGACGGGATGCGGCTGAGAAGTTGCGGAAAGTCTGTCACCGGCAGGCAGTAGAGGTTGATCGGATAGCGCAGCGCCATCGGGTCGCGCGTTATCAGGGGGAAGATGCCGACAAGCTCTTCCGCAACGTCGCCGGTCGCGTAGTAGGAGCCGACGTCGAAACAGGCAAGCGGAACGCCGGCGCGCGCTAGGGCATGGGCCGTCTGGCGTGCCGTGACGCCCAGACCGGTTGCGCTGGAGAGTTGGCCGAACAGGTTGATGCCGAATCCTTCGGGTAGCATCAGCGCCGAGAAATACTGGCTGGCCGGGACATAGTGGTCGAGGACGTTGGCCGGTGCCGCGAGTCGCGCCTTGAGTTCCGGGCGGTGGCGGTCGCAGTAGAAGCGATTGAGGCCGTCGAACAATGCGAAGTCATAGTCAGCGGCAATGAGCAGTGATTCCCACAGTTCGTGTGTTGGTCGATGGTCGATTGGATCGAGGGCCTCGACGACAATGATCCACGGACGAACTTGCATGAAATCCATGCCCTCGAGCACAGCCTTCTCTGCGCCTTCGACGTCGATCTTCAGGAAGTGCACATTGGAAATGGCATGCTGTCGGTAAACCTCCGCCAGTGTCGTCGTGGCGACACGGATTTCAGCGACTGGGAACGTACCGGCCTGTCGATGCTGCCGGCCGATCGTCTCATCGCAGGTCGACAGCCCGGTGCCGGCGACTTCGTGAAAGATCATTTCGCCGTTTTGGTTCGAAGCGGCGACGTTGAGGTTAATGTCGCGTGGCCTGGCGGCGGCTAGGCGGGTGTGCCAGATGGGGGCAGGTTCCAGATTGATGCCGTGCCAGCCGCGGTTATAAAACGCCAATGTGACGGAATCCACTACCGGGTCATGCGCGCCGACATCGATATAGAACCCGGCTTCAACATCCCGCAATGCTCTGAACAGCACGACATCCTCGCGGTTCTGTGCGAAGGACACAAATGTGGGGTTGTCTGCTGCCAAAATTGAAGAATTTGGTTAGAAAAGCTGCGTAGCACTGCCAACTGGAGCGTCCAGCCCAAAATGCCGCCAGATGCTCGCCGTTGCAACACGCCCGCGCGGGGTGCGTTGCAGGTAGCCCTGCTGAATCAGGTAAGGTTCCAGCACATCCTCGATGGTGTCGCGCGCCTCACCGATGGCCGCCGCGAGGTTGTCGACGCCTACGGGGCCACCACCGAATTTTTCGAGCATGGCA
>CAIYZZ010000085.1 GCA_903930805.1 uncultured Rhodocyclaceae bacterium
GACGAGGTAAGTGACGGGGTGATTCTGGATTACGACGAAATCGGTGCATTGGTCGGGATTGACGTACAGCATGCGAGCAAAAAAGCTGACATTCATCGCTTGGCGGTGAGCCATATGCCACTCGGTGTTCTGGAAGCCGCTTGATCAGCATAGGGAACCACTATTAGCTACGGGGATAAAGTCGGCACCGGAGATCGACCAATCTCACGTCGCCTCAAAACGCGTCACACCCGCTGTTTTACGGCCTTTTCCAAATTTGCCGACCAAAAGGCGACCAAAAGGGGCTAGGCTCGGGCTAGGCTCGAATAATTTCGCGTAGATCAAAAGTCGGCGCTGGCGGGACGGCGTTGGCAAACACGGAAAGGGAAGGCGATGCCTACTATCAGTATGGTCTACGGTCTGATCATCCGGGCGCATGTTGCAAGCCTGGATCGCGATCCACGAGGAGGAACTGATGGCGGATTGGGCTTTGGCGGTGAAGGGCGAGCCGATATTCAAGATTGATCCCTTGCGTTGAGAGGCTGGATGATGATCAAAGTCACCTCCGTTAGCTCTGACAGGGAATTTCATCTTGCGCTGACATTCTCCAACGGGGAGCTTCGCCGCTTCGATATGCGTCCCTACATGGATCTGCCCGCTTATCGCCGCTTGGCCAATCCGGGTTTCTTTGGGTTGGCGCGTGTCGATTACGGTACGGTTGTTTGGCCAGGTGAAATCGATATCGCCCCGGAAACTCTCTACGCCCTGTCCCTTCCTCTCGAGGCGGTTTCGGCCTGAAAAAAGGCTTCAGCCCTGGATTTCTTAGTGGAAAAAGGCCAGGCTCGAATTGCGCGATTTTGCCGAGCCACTTCTAGGTGCATAATGCGCGCATGGACTTGGTTCTGACAGACCAGCAAAATCGACAAGTATTGGAGCAAGACATGAAAGCAGACTACGACAGCCAAGTCGATGTACTTACCGTCGTTTTCAGTAACGCAAAAGTCGAAGAGTCGGATGAAATAAAGCCTGGCGTAATCCTCGATTACGATGCTGCCGGTAATGTCGTCGGCCTGGAGATTCTCGATGCCAGCCACCGCGTACAGAATCCCTCCGCCATGGAATTCGCCGTCAAGGCGGCCTAAGTTGCAAGAGGAAAAGGTTCCAGGCTCGGATAGTTTTACGTAGCTCAATTGTCGGCGCTGGCGGGACGGCGTTGGGATGAACAGTGGGGAGGGGGCCATGGGTTTCTTTTTTGCAGATGCAAAACACATCAGAAGAGAACGTGATGCCAACTATTTCAATGTTCTACGGAATCCTGATCCGAATGTTCTTCAAAGACATTGAGCGTCATCGTCTTCCTCATATCCATGCCGAGTATCAAGGTCAGACGGGTGTCTACTCCATCTCTGAGGGGTTGCTGCTTGCGGGTGAATTGCCGCCGAACAAACACAAACTGGTTGTTGCCTGGATTGAAATTCACAAGGATGACTTGCTGGCCGACTGGGAACTTGCGGTCAATGGCAAGAAGCCGTTCCCAATTAGAGGACTCGATCAATGAGAATTGCAGAACTCACTCCCCGGACCGACTGGACTTTCCTGGTTGTCGCCAATGACGGGCGCGTCGGTCAATTTGACGTTCGGCCCTATCTTCACTACGAAGCGTTTGAACCATTGAACGACATTGACGAATTCATGAAAATTGAAAATGGTGGTTATTTTGTTGAGTGGGAATGCGGCGCGGATCTCTCGGCAGATACGATTGAAGCGAAAATGTTGGTTGCAAATTAAGTTGTCAGTGGCAGTCCCTCAATAGAAAAGTAGAAAAGGGGCCAGGCTCGGGTTTCCCTGGGCAAGCACCTCGACATGGCCGATGGCGCGAGTTACCAGGAAGCGGTCAAAAATATCGAGATCATCATCGAAGAATGGAAAGCCACTGCCCAGGCGCTGGGTCGGCACATCCCCGAACCCACGGGAAAGCTTATGTACGCTTGAAAAGGTTCAGGCTCGGATTATGTTTGCAGGATAGGTAAGCCATTCCGTGCCGTCCCGCCGGTGCCGACTTTTCTGGCCGCATAGGATGCCGCCAGCTCTCGGGTTGGGCGTAGCATTAGCGGATGGACTTCATATTCCAACGCCATCGTCAAGAGGCGCCTTTGTTGAAGTGGCGCTAACCGCCTAATGATTAGCCCATTTCTGGCAAAGCAGTAATAGGGGGCAGACCTTCATGGTGTAAAAGTCGGCGCTGGCGGGACGGGGGCGTGAGATGGGTGCGTTTCCAGCGGGTCGCCGCCACCTAGTGGATCGCGCTCATTCGATCCCGCAAATAGCTGCCTGATCCGCGGCTCGGCACGTTCGAGCAACTTCGGGTTCTGTCGGTAGGCCATCAGGATGAATGCCCGGTTGGCTTCGATCTCCTGCAACAGGTGATAATTCTGCTCTGCCGTCAGCATGCCTGAGGTCCCGCCTGGAGCTTCCGCAGTTCCTCGATGTCGATCGTGTCCTTGCCACGGCCCGTACCTGTCTTCATGATGATCAGGTGCTCGATCGAGGCGACCGGCACCTTGAGGGGGCCGATATCGACGATCACGGCGTCACGTTTCAAGTCGGCGAA
>CAIYZZ010000086.1 GCA_903930805.1 uncultured Rhodocyclaceae bacterium
CCGAGTTGGGACAAATCACCCTCACCATCGTCTCCACTGACAACGACATTACCTTGACGCTCGGTGACGACGGCAAGGGCCTTGACCATGCAGCGATCCGCCGCCGTGCCATCGAGCGAGGACTGCTGGCAACCGACGCGACCGCGAACGACGCCGAACTCGCGGAACTGATTTTCCGGCCCGGATTTTCGACCGCTGCGGCCCTCAGCGAAATTGCCGGTCGCGGTGTTGGCCTCGATGTGGTGCGCAACGAGGTTACCCAGCTTGGCGGTCGTGTCGATGTCAGCAGTGTAAACACCGCCGGGCAAGGTACCCGTTTCGAAATCGTGCTGCCCCTCACCCTGGCGATGATTCCCGTCATGCTGGTCGTGGCGGACGGGCGCACCTGGGCAATTCCTGCCACGATGGTCGAGGAAGCACGCGATTTGAGTGCCGAGGAAGCCGCTGTCCTGCGCACCGCCGGTACCGTCAAGCGCGGCAATCGAAACTATACGTGGCATACGCTGCCAAGCTTATTCGGCGAGACGCCAGCGGTACAAGTGGTGCCAGTGGGGCGGCAGAAGTGTTGGCAACTCCTGCTCAAGAGCGGCGGCGATCAGATCGCCCTCGAAGTCGAGGCGATGACCCAGAACCAGGAAGTGGTGGTCAAGCCGGTCGGCGACCAGCTGGCGCGCGTGCCCGGCCTCACGGGCGCTACCGTGCTCCCCGATGGGTCGGTGGCGCTGATCGTGAACCCGGTGGCGCTGGCCTTAGCGCGGCGCGGCGTTGTGTCAGCGTCCAGTGCAGAAACTGCCGTCCCGCTGGCGCCGACTTTTTCAGCGCCCACGGTCATGGTGGTCGACGACTCCCTTACCGTCAGGAAGATCACCGGCCGCCTGCTGGAGCGCGCCGGCTACCGCGTGCTCACCGCCAAGGATGGCGTCGATGCGCTGGAGCAACTCAAGCTGGAAGCTCCCGACGTCATGCTCGCCGACATCGAGATGCCGCGCATGGATGGCTTCGAACTGGTGCGCGCGCTGCGTGCCAATCCACGCACGGCCACACTGCCCGTCATCATGATCACCTCGCGCATCGCCGAAAAGCATCGCCAGGTGGCGCGCGAACTCGGTGTGCGGCATTACCTCGGCAAACCCTACGACGAAGCCGAACTGCTGGCCCTGATCGCCGGCTGCCGCGCAGCATGAGGCTCATCCTCGGTCTGCTCTTGCTGGCCACGTTTGCGCTACCTGCTGGAGCCGAGGTGGTGAAGTGGACCGATACACAGGGCCGAGTGCATTACGGCGATCGTCCGCCCGCCGACAATGCTGCCCGCGCCACTGCCATCCGCGGTACCGTTTCGGTAGGGGACGGCATAACCGCGTTGCCGGATGCTGCAAAATCCTCGAGTTCAGCGTCGGACGAATTCGCCAAGGCCGTCATGGTGCCGCGCAAGGGCGAGGTCTGGATTTACACCACGCCAAGCTGCGGTTATTGCCGCGCCGCCAAGGACTACATGCGCCTCAAGGGCGTGGCATATTTAGAGAAAGACATCAGCGCCAATGCGGTGAACAAGGCAGAGTTTCGCGCCATGGGCGGACGCGGCGTGCCGGTCACGCTCGCCGGCAGTCAGCGCCTCAACGGCTACAGCGAGGAAGCCTTCTCCGCTTTCCTCAAATCGGCAGGGCTTTGAGCACGTCGTAACGCGCCAGTGTTTGTTCCCGCGCCAATGCATGATCGACGACGGGCGGTGGGTAACCGGGCGGTGCTTTTTCCGCCATGCGCCAGGGGGCGTGGATAAATTTGCCCGGTACATTTTTCAACTCCGGCACGTAGCGGCGGATGAACGTGCCCTGTGGGTCGAATCTTTCCGATTGCGTCACCGGATTGAAAATGCGAAACCAGGGTTGGGCATCGCAGCCCGTGGAGGCCGCCCACTGCCAGCCGCCGTTGTTGGACGCGAGATCGTAGTCGAGCAACCAGTCGGCGAAATGCTGTTCGCCCAGCTGCCAGTCGATGCCGAGATCCTTGGTCAGAAACGAGGCCGTTACCATGCGCAGGCGGTTGTGCATCCAGCCGCTTTGCAGTAACTGGCGCTGGGCCGCATCGACCAGCGGATAGCCGGTGTGGCCGGTTTGCCAGGCAGAAAATAACCCCGGGGCATCATCCCAGGTCAACGCGTCGTAGGCTGGCTTGAAAGCATGGCCAACGACGTCGGGATGGTGCCAGAGAATCATCTGGTAGAAGTCGCGCCAGATCAGTTCGTTGAGCCAGACTTCCGCCCCGCGCCCGCCGGCTTGCAGGCTTTCCGCATGTGCGGCAGCGGCCAACTGGCGAATTGATACCGTGCCGAAGCGCAGGTGCGGCGAGAGATAGGACGTCCCTTTGATAGCGGGGAAGTCGCGCTGCTCGTGGTAACGGTCGAGGTGCGTCAGGAAGTCGTCGAACAGTGTTGCGCCGCCCGCCATACCAGTCGACAAAACCAAATCCGTCGGTGCGAAGCCGAGTTGCTCGAGCGTGAAAAAAGTCGGTGCTGGCGGGACGGCAAGTTGCCCGGGTTGGGCGGTGCAATCGTGTGCTGCCAAATCACCCGGTGTCAGCCGCGCCCGCCAGGCGCGCGCATAAGGTGTGAATACCGAAAACGGCGTGCTGGTCTTGGTCAGTACATCGTCGCGCTCGAAAATCACCTGATCCTTGAAGCTGTGGAAGGTGCGCCCATGGCGCGCCAGACTGGCGGCGACGGCTTCGTCGCGCCGGTGCGCGGCAGGCTCGTAGTCGTGGTTGGCGAACACCCCCGTGACCCCGAGTTCTACCGCCAGCCGGGGAATTTCCTCGACGGCTCGACCATGCCGGACGAGCAGCCCGCCGCCTTTGGCGCGCAAGGCAGCATCGAGCTCCTGCACAGCGCGCAGGATGAAGTCGACGCGCCGGTCGGCGACCAGTCCACGCTGGCGCAGCGGTTCGAGGATGTCAGTGTCGAAGACGAAAACACAAAACACCCGTGCATGACGGCGCAGGGCCTGGGCGAAGGCGGCATGGTCGAAGTCGCGCAGATCGCGACGGAACCAGACAA
>CAIYZZ010000087.1 GCA_903930805.1 uncultured Rhodocyclaceae bacterium
CTTGGCCTGTTTTTCTACCAGCGGCGGCAGAAAGCGTTCGACCGTCTTGCGGATGCCCAGCAACAGGCGCTGCGAAGCAGTGAAGCACGCCTTCAGTCCTTCTTCGATGCCACGCCGGATGCCCTGCTGATCACCGACAAACAGGGTGTGATTACCCTGACCAACCGGCAAGTCGAGCGCCTGCTCGGCTATGCGGCGGATGAACTGGCCGGACAGTCGATCGAAATCCTGGTGCCGGATCACTCCCGCGCCAATCATCCGGGGCTGCGCGCCATGTTCGCCGCTTCGCCTGTCTCGCGGCGGATGGGTCAAGGGCTGTCTGTGTCTGCGCGGCGCAAGGACGGCAGTGAAGTTGAGGTCGAAATCAGCCTGGGCCGGATTGAAACGGAACAGGGTTTGTTTTTCGCCTGCGGCTTGCGCGACATCACCGAGCGCAAGCAGGCCCAAGCTTCTTTGCGCGCCAGCGCGGACAATTTGAATGATGCACAGCGCATCGCCCATGTCGGCAGCTGGACGCTGGATCTGGTTAGCAAGGAACTGTTTTGGTCGGATGAAGTGTTTCGCTTGTTCGAGATCGATCCGAGCCGGTTTGGTGCCACGTATGTAGCGTTCCTCGATGTCATTCATCCGGACGACCGCGACGCGGTGAACCAGGCCTATACCAATTCACTTGTGACCCGCGCGCCCTACGAGATCAGTCACCGGCTGCTGATGCCCGATGGGCGCATCAAATGGGTACAGGAGAAGTGTCTGTCGGACTTCGACGCCGCAGGCACGGCAATTCGATCCCGCGGTACGGTGCAGGATGTCACCCGGAGCAAACAGGCTGAAGAGCAATTGCGCATCGCTGCAAGCGCTTTCGAATCGCAGGAGGCCATGATGGTGACCGATGCCAAAAGCGTGATCCTGCGGGTCAATCGCGCTTTCACCGAAATCACAGGCTACGAGGCCGAGGAGCTTGTGGGCCAGAACCCCCGCATTCTCCAGTCGGATCGCCACAACGCCGATTTCTATCGCGAGATGTGGGAGTCCATTAACCGCACGGGTAGATGGCAGGGGGAAGTTTGGGATCGGCGCAAGAATGGTGATGTATATCCGAAATGGCTCACCATTTCAACGGTGAGGGATGACAGCGGCAACGTCACCCATTACATCGGGGTGCATACCGACATTACGGAACGCAAAAAGGCGGAAGAGAAGATCAACGAACTGGCCTTCTTCGACCAGCTCACCAGCCTACCCAACCGGACCCTGCTGCTCGATCGTCTGAAGCAAGCAATGACAACCAGCAGCCGCAGCGGCAACTATGGCGCGTTGCTGTTCATCGACCTGGATAACTTCAAGGAGCTCAACGATACGCTCGGTCATGAAGTGGGCGACTTGTTGTTGAAGCAGGTCGCACAGCGTCTGACGCAGTGCGTGCGCGAAGGGGACACGGTGGCACGACTGGGCGGCGACGAATTCGTCGTGATACTGGCCAATCTGGGCAAGAGCGAGAGGGATGCCGCCACCGGAACCGAAACGGTTGCGGAAAAAATTCTCGCCACGCTCAACCAGATCTACCGCTTCGGCGATGCGGCCCACCACAGCACAGCGAGTATCGGTGCCACCTTGTTCAATGGCCATCCGATTTCGATCGACAACCTGATGAAGCAGGCCGACCTCACCATGTACAAAGCCAAAGAAGCAGGTCGCAATACGCTGCGTTTCTTCGACCCGGCCATGGAGGTGGCGGTGAAGGCCCGCGCCGCGCTGGAGCACGATCTGCGGGCCGCCGTGGAGGTGA
This sequence comes from uncultured Rhodocyclaceae bacterium, assembly GCA_903930805.1. Taxonomy (GTDB): domain Bacteria; phylum Pseudomonadota; class Gammaproteobacteria; order Burkholderiales; family Rhodocyclaceae; genus Sulfuricystis. Next base: position 1,787 of record CAIYZZ010000087.1, read on the forward strand.
AAAGGTTTGTGCTCCACTACCAGGCGCAAGTGGCGGGTGGGCAGGTGACGGGGGCTGAAGTGCTGGTGCGCTGGAAGCATGCGGAACGCGGCATGGTGTCCCCCGCCGAATTCATTCCGCTGGCCGAAGAAACCGGCCTGATCCTGCCGCTGGGTCACTGGGTGTTGGAAACGGCCTGCACTCAACTGGCCGTCTGGGCGACCCAGCCACGAATGGCTCATTTCACGCTGGCGGTGAATGTCAGCGCACTTCAATTCAAGCAGTCCGACTTCGTCGATCAGGTGCTGGCGGTTCTCAAGAACACGGGAGCTAACCCGCGCCGCCTGAAACTGGAACTCACCGAAAGCATGTTGGCGGATAACGTGCAGGACATCATC
>CAIYZZ010000088.1 GCA_903930805.1 uncultured Rhodocyclaceae bacterium
CCTTCCACTCAACAACAAGGAGAAGCCGCCGGTAAGGGAGACTCATGATCCCGCAGACCGGCTCGATTTTTCGCTTGACACGCTAATCCCGGACAATCCCAACAAGTCCTACGACATGAAGGAATTGATTCTCAAGATGGTCGATGACACCGACTTTTTCGAGCTTCAGCCGGACCATGCCAAAAACATTCTGATCGGCTTTGCCCGCATGGAAGGCCAGACGGTAGGCATCGTCGCCAACCAGCCGATGGTGATGGCCGGTTGCCTCGACATCAAGTCATCGATCAAGGCCGGACGCTTCGTGCGTTTTTGCGATGCGTTCAACATTCCCATCATCACCCTGGTCGATGTGCCGGGCTTCATGCCGGGAACGGCGCAGGAATACGGCGGTATCATCAAGCACGGGGCCAAACTGCTATACGCCTATGCCGAATGCACGGTGCCAAAGGTAACGCTGATCACGCGCAAGGCCTTCGGCGGCGCTTACGACGTTATGGCGTCGAAGCACCGGCGCGGCGACGTCAACTTTGCCTGGCCCTCGGCGGAAATCGCGGTGATGGGTCCGAAGGGCGCGGTCGAGATCATCTTCCGCGAGGAGAAGGGCGATCCGGTCAAGGTCGCCGCGCGCGAGGCCGAGTACAAGGCCAAGTTCGCCAATCCTTTCGTGGCTGGAGCGCGCGGTTTCATCGATGATGTGATCATGCCCAACGAAACTCGCAAACGGGTCTGCCGCAGCTTGGCGATGCTGCGTGGCAAAGACATCAAGAATCCGTGGCGCAAGCACGGGAATATTCCACTGTAAGCGCGGGGGAGATAACAAACATGTTCAAGAAGATACTGATTGCAAACCGCGGAGAAATTGCCTGCCGCGTCATCAAGACCGCACGCAAGATGGGTATTGCCACCGTCGCGGTGTATTCAGAGGCTGACAAGGACTCGCGCCATGTCGGGATGGCCGATGAGGCGGTCTGCATCGGCCCGCCACCATCAAAAGAGTCCTATCTGGTGATCGACTAGATCATCGCTGCCTGCAAGCAGACCGGAGCCGAGGCCGTGCATCCGGGCTACGGCTTCCTCTCCGAGAATCCCGAGTTCTCGCGCCGACTGGAAGAGAGCGGTGTCATTTTCATCGGCCCCAAGCACTACTCGATGGCCTCGATGGGTGACAAGATCGCCTCGAAGAAGCTGGCGCTGGAGGCCAAGGTCAATACGATTCCAGGCCACAACGCAGCAATCGATACCCCGGAGGAGGCGGTAAAGATTGCCCAGGGCATTGGCTATCCGGTGATGATCAAGGCCTCGGCCGGCGGCGGCGGCAAGGGTCTGCGCGTGGCCTATGATGACACGCAAGCTCACGAAGGTTTTAGCGCCTGCAAGACCGAGGCCGTGAATGCTTTTGGCGACGACCGGATCTTCGTCGAGAAGTTTGTCGAGGAACCGCGCCATATCGAGATTCAGCTGATCGCCGACGCCCACGGCAATACCATCTATCTGCAGGAACGCGAATGCTCCCTGCAGCGCCGTCACCAGAAAGTCATCGAAGAGGCGCCGTCCTCCTTTATTGATCCTGCGACGCGCAAGGCAATGGGCGAGCAGGCCGTTGCATTGGCGAAGGCAGTGAAATATCAAAGCGCCGGCACCGTCGAGTTTGTTGTCGGCAAAGACAAGGGTTTCTACTTCCTGGAAATGAATACCCGCCTGCAGGTCGAGCATCCGGTAACCGAATTGATCACCGGAGTAGACCTCGTGGAACTGATGATCCGGGTAGCAGCGGGCGAGAAACTGCCCTTTACCCAGGACCAGGTCAAACTCGATGGCTGGGCAATGGAATGCCGAATCAATGCCGAAGATCCCTTCCGCGGTTTCCTGCCATCCACCGGCCGCCTGGTAAAGTACATGCCGCCCCCCGAGGTGCATGGCGTGCGCGTCGATACCGGCGTGTATGAAGGCGGCGAGATCTCAATGTTCTACGATTCGATGATCGCCAAGCTGATCGTGCATGCCGCAACACGTGATCAGGCGATTGCCCGCATGCGCGATGCACTGAACCAGTTCGTGATCCGTGGCGTGGCCTCCAACATCGCCTTCCAGGCAGCGCTGATGCAGAATCCGCGCTTTCTTTCCGGCGACTTCAACACCGGCCTGATCGCCGAGCAGTATCCGAAG
>CAIYZZ010000089.1 GCA_903930805.1 uncultured Rhodocyclaceae bacterium
CCAGGGCGTGATCGACATGGCGGTAGGTTCCACCATCAACTGGTCGCCGCAGGTGAAAGAACTCAACCTGTTTTCGTTGCCCTTCCTGATGCCTGACTACAAGGCGATTGACTCATTGACCCAGGGCGAAGTCGGCAAGCAACTTTTCACCATCCTCGAGCAGCGCGAGGTCGTGCCGCTGGCCTGGGGCGAGAACGGCTTCCGCGAGATGTCGAACTCCAAGCGCCCGGTGGCGACGCCTGCCGACATGAAGGGTTTCAAGTTCCGCGTCGTCGGTTCACCGCTCTACAACGAAACCTTCAGTGCGCTGGGTGCCAACCCGACGCAGATGAGCTGGGCCGACGCGCAGCCCGCACTCGCCTCGGGTGCCGTTGATGGCCAGGAGAATCCACTATCGGTTTTCGTCGCCGCTAAACTGCCCACCGTCGGCCAGAAATACCTGACGCTCTGGCACTATGTCGCCGATCCGCTGATCTTCGTCGTCAACAAGGAAGTCTGGGCGAGCTGGACGCCGGCCGACCGTGAAGCCGTCAAGCAGGCCGCACTGGAAGCCGCCAAGGAAAACGTCGAGAAGGCGCGCAAGGGCATCGCCGGCAACGACAATGCCGTGCTGAAGCAGATCGAGGCTGCCGGCGTCACCGTCACGCACCTGACGCCCGAGCAGCGCGAGACCTTTGTCAAGATGACACGCCCGGTCTATGCGAAGTGGGCAAAGACCATTGGCACCGATCTGGTGAAGAAGGCCGAAGCCGCGATTGCCAAACGCTAAGCCAAGCGTTAATTCGTGACAACCGAGCATGAACGCGACGACGGCCGACTGGCCGTCGTCGAACGCTTTCTCATGGCCATGTCGATGGGCGCACTGTGCGTGCTTACGATGGTGAACGTGCTGGTGCGTTACTTCACCGATATTTCCTTCGCTTTCACCGAGGAAATCTCCGTGGTGCTGATGGTCTTCATGACGCTGGTCGGTGCCTCGCACGCCTTCGCGCAGAACCACCATATCGCCATCGCCTATTTTGTCGAGCGCAAACCATGGCTGCAACGTTTCGGCTCACGTCTGGCGGCGGGCAGTTCGCTGCTGATGTTTGGTCTGCTGGTCTGGTTTGGCACACGCATGGCCTGGGACGACTATCGCTATGAAGTGACCTCGCCCTCGCTGGGCGTGCCGCAGTGGTGGTATTCGGTGTGGTTGCCGCTGCTCTCTGCGCTGATCGTGCTGCGCCTGATCGGCATATTGCGAAAGCAGACGCCATGATCGACTGGCTACTGTTCGGTACCTTCGTCGTCCTGATGCTGTCCGGCGTGCCACTTGCCGTGGCGATGGGCCTCGCCGGCACGCTGGTGGTGGCCATCAGCGGGCTGGGCATCATGTCCCTGCCGACCAACGTCTATACCGGCATCGCCAAGTATCCGCTGATGGCGATTCCCGTCTTCGTCATCGCCGGGCTGATCTTTGAACGCGCAGGGGTTGCCGCCGGCATCGTGCGCTTTGCTTCGGCGGTGGTCGGCCAGCGCCAGGGCAGCCTGGCCATCGTTGCCATTCTCGTCGCAATGATCCTCGGCGGCATTTCCGGTTCTGGCCCCGCCGATTCGGCCGCCGTCGGCGCGGTGATGCTGCCTTCGATGCTCAAGGCCGGCTATCCGCGTGCCTTCACCGCCGGCGTGATCGCCGCCGCCGGATCGACCGACATCCTGATCCCGCCCTCGATCGCCTTCGTCATCTACAGCCTGCTGGTGCCGCAAGCCTCGGTGCCCGCGCTGTTCGCCGCCGGCATGATCCCCGGCATCCTTTCTGGTCTGACGCTGATCCTCGTCGCCTGGTGGCTCTCGGTGAAGCACGGCTTCGAATCCCAACCCGCCGAACCCCGGCCACCGTTCTGGCAGAGTCTGAAGGAAGCCGGCTGGGGCCTGGCCGCACCGGTGATCATCCTCGGCGGCATGCGCAGCGGTTTCTTCACGCCCACCGAAGCGGCGGTGGTCGCCGTCTTCTACGGCTTCTTCGTCGGCAAGGTTATTTACCGTTCCCTGACCTGGCGCGACATTTACAACGTGCTGGTCGAGTCGGCGGAGATTGCTTCGGTGATTCTCACCGTCGTGGCGCTGGCGAGCGTGTTCGCCTGGGCCAGCAATACGCTCGGCACCTTCGATCATCTCGCCAAGGCGATGCTCGGCACCGGGCTACCCGAGTTCGTCATGCTGATCAGCATCCAGGTACTGCTGTTGATCGCCGGCATGTTCCTCGATGCGATTTCGATCTACTTCATCTTCCTGCCCCTGCTGATACCCATCGCCATTCACTTCAACTGGGACCTGGTCTGGTTCGGCGTCGTCATCACCATGAACATGGCGCTCGGCCAGTTTCACCCGCCGCTCGGCGTGAACCTGATGGTGACCTGCCGCATGGCCGGGGTATCGATGGAGTCGACGATTCCCTGGGTACTGTGGATGGTGGCGGCGATGGCGGGCACCATGTTCCTCGTTACCTTCGTGCCGGAAATTGCGCTCTGGCTGCCACGCACCCTCGGTTACCTGTAGCGGCCAATGCTGTTGCGCATCCTCGCCATCGTCTTTCCCATCTTCGCCATCATCGCGGCCGGCTGGGCTTATGCGCGCTACCGTCAGAAACGGGAGGGAAGTGAGGGCGGCATCGACATGGGCTTCGCCAACCAGCTCAACATGGAAATCTTCGTGCCGGCGCTGATTTTCGCCGCACTGACGACGAAGAGTTTCGACCTGGCCGCCTACGATCGCCTCGCTCTCGGTGCGCTGGCAATACTCCTCGGTTCCGGCTTGATCGCCTGGGGGCTGGCGCGAATGCTGGGTGAGCAACCCAAGACCTTTGTCCCGCCGATGATGTTCGTCAATGCCGGCAACATGGGCTTGCCGCTGATGGTGCTGGCCTTCGGCGAAGCCGCGCTGCCGGCCGCCGTGGTGCTGTTCTTCGTCCAGAACACGCTGCATTACACGCTGGGCACGTGGCTGCTCGACCATCGGGCACGGCTGACGAACCTCTGGCGCGTACCGGTGACCTTTGCCGCGCTCGCAGCCATCGTCTTCAATCTTGCCGGCATCGTGGTCTGGCCACCACTGCACCTGTCGATCAAACTGCTCGGCGACGTGGCGGTGCCGTTGCTGCTGTTTTCGCTGGGCGTACGGCTGGCGGTGTCGAACTTTTCCGATCTGCGCATCGGTCTGATCGGCACGGTCGTCCGCCCCCTGATGGGCATGGCCCTGGCGTGGGGATTGGCGCTCGTGCTTGGGCTTGAAGGCAGCGATGCGGCCATGCTCCTAGTATTCGGCGCGCTGCCACCCGCCGTACTCAACTTCGTCTTCGCCGAGCGCTACCATCAGGAACCGGTCAAGGTCGCCTCGATGGTCATGCTCGGCAACCTTGGTGCGCTATTGTTCATCCCCATTGCCTTGGCGCTGACGCTGCAATAGCCGTCCCGCCAGCGCCGACTTTTTAACCCTTCTCGCAGATGACGCAATCAGACCCCCAACTATCACGCGCACTCGCCCTACTGTGGACTTTCCGTCCGCTCACCGCCATCCACCATCTGCTGGGGCACCTGCGCTACAAGCGTGCCGATGGCAACGCCTATTCACAGAACGATGTGCGCACCGGCCTGAACGAGATGCGCGCACGCGGCGAGGTCGAAACCCGTGGTGGCGTGGGCGGCGGCGATAGCGGCTATTTCCGCCTGGTCGATCCGCTACGCGTGCGGGTGTATCGCGAACTGCTCGATGACACTCCCGCCAACCAATTGCGGACGGCGCTCTACACCAACGAGAATTACAGCCCCGGGCGCGCCTTCGGCTACTGGCCGATGTACGACACGGCGGCGACCACCGCCATCGTGCGCCTGGCATTATTTACCGGCACACCAGGAGCGGAATTGCGCCTCATAACCGAGGCCATTTCCCGCAACATGTCCTGGGACGACGTGATCGGTGAAGCCGCGCTGGCCGGCTTCGACCCCGCGTTGTTCGAGAGGATCGATCCCGCCTGGCGCTGGGATCTGTATTACCTCGCCGCCCAGCAGGTCGCCGGTCACTGGCAAAGCGGCTTTATGCCGCTGATCGATCACGCGCTCACGCTACTGGACCGCCAGGGCAATGAAATGCCGCCCCATCTGCACCTGCAACTGGCGGAAATCCTTATGCTGCAAGGCCAGCCCGAGCGAGCGCGCGCTTTGCTTGATGGCCTGCAAGGCGGTTCAGCCAGCGGGCTCGCAGCCTGTCTGACCATTCAGGCCGGACAATGGGCTGCCGGCCAGGCGCAGTTCGAGGCAGCACTCAAGCAACGGCAAGTTGAACTTGGCTCAAAAAAACGCGTATTCCCCATCAGCATGGCCTGGCTGTTTCCGCTGGCCCTGCTGGCGCAGGGCACGCCCGCCCATCTGCAACGCGCACAAAAGTTCTGCCTGAACGAAGCCAGCAAGCGCAAACCCGATCCGCACGACACCTGGGGTTTCTGGGCACACGCCATCAGCGTGCGTCTGGGCGAGGTTGCCAGCGAACCCGAGGTTTTCGCTCCGACACTGGCGGGCGGCAAACCCGGCTTGAAAGAGCTGTGGCGC
>CAIYZZ010000090.1 GCA_903930805.1 uncultured Rhodocyclaceae bacterium
AGGCCCGGCAGCGGCCGCCGTGCTTGTCGCTCATCAGCGAAAAACCCAACGCCAGACCGCGCACGGCGGTTAGGCCCAGAATGCCGATCGCATCCTTGAGCGCGAGTATCGGTCGTGCGCCGGGCGCCTTGCAGGCATTGGCCAGCTTGAGCAGGCGCGCCACCAGCGCCGGATCGGGCTGGATGGCCCGCGCCAATTGCGCGGATGAGACATTGTCCTGCCGGGTCAGTTGCACCACGGCCAGTGCCGGGCCTTTGGGCGAAGGCAGCAAGCCCGAGGACTTGAGCGTCTCGAAACGGGCTTGCAGTTTTGGATTCATGTCGGGGGCGCCAGTAGCCTACTGAACGGATTGAATTTCTATTGCTAAAGTTTAGCTAATTACCCCAGAAAAGTAACCCGTATAGATAGGTAGATTAGCTACCTATCTATACGGGGTTTTTCAAAACATACCCCACCGTGCCGCCAGCGCCGACTTATTTGCCCAATATCAATCCGTGCTCGATGGCGTAACGGGTCAGTGCCGCAACGCTGTGCAAATCAAGCTTCTTCATCAGGTCGCGACGATGGGTAACCACGGTGGCGGGCTTGATATTCAAGCGCCCGGCAATTTCGGCGGAGGTGCAACCGGTGGCGACAAGTTTGAGCACCTCGCGCTGTCGGTCGCTGAGTCGGGGAAGGGCTGCCTCCCCGTTGGCGGTCGAGGCGGCAGACCGCTCACCCGCCGCGCGAATCAGGGCCTCGATGCGTTTGAGCAAATCGCCCCCTTCGAGATTGAGTCGTTTTTGGCTGCTGATGTCCAGCGTCGTCCCGGTTACGCGCAGTGGATTGCCTTTGTCGTCGCGGTTGACCACCTTGCCGCGCGTGAGTACCCAGACCCAGTGGCCGTTTTTGTGGCGCATGCGATATTCGTGTGCATAGACCGGTGTTTCACCACGCAGGTGCGCCATGAAACTCACTTGCACCGGGGATAAGTCGTCTGGATGCACCAGGTGTACCCAGTTGGCTACCGTAGGGGCGATCTCGTCGGCCCGATAACCGAGCATCTCGTACCAGCGTGCGTTGGCGACCATATTGCCGCTGGGAACATGGATATCCCACATGCCAAGATCGGAACCCGACAGCGCCAGTTCCAGGCGCTCTTCACTCTGTCTGAGTTGTTGCTCGGCCAGTTTGCGCTCGGTGATGTCCTGCTTGATCGCGACAAAATGCCGGATCGTTCCACTCGCATCGCTCACCGGGGAAATGGTCAGCGCTTCATCATAGAGTGAGTCGTCCTTGCGCCGATTGATGACTTCACCCTGCCATTCCCGACCAGAAAGTATGGTTTCCCACATGCGCTGATAGAAAGCCTGATCCTGCTTGCCGGATTTCACCAGTTCCTTCGGGTTGTGGCTGCGCGCCTCCTCGAGCGAAAAGCCGGTCATCTGGACGAAGGCCGGGTTCGCCCACTGGATGCATCCGTCGCTATCCGTGATGACGATACCGTTGGCCGCCGCGCTCAGTGCCACCTCGAATAGCCGCAGGCGGGATTCAAGTTTTGCGCGCACCCGTGCGTGGCGTATCCCCCGTTGCAGCGCGTGGCTATCGAACTGCCCCTTGACCAGATAGTCCTGGGCGCCGGCCTCAAGCGCCGCCATGGCAAGCTGGCTGTCATCCAGCCCGGTGAGTACCACGATGGGAACGTCGGGCAGCGCGGCGACCATCGCCTCCACCGTCCGGAGGCCCACCGAGTCAGGCAGGGAAAGATCGAGCAGAATGACATCCGGTCGCTGGCGGTGGGCCGCCGCAATGCCGTCGGCCAGGGTTTTTGCCCAGACGCTGACAGACTTGCCTGCGCTGCTACGGAACCCGGCTTGCCGCAGGTAGGCGTCGAGCAGCCCGAAGTCGCCGGGATCATCCTCGACAATGAGAATAGACAAGACCGGTGAAATGACGTCAAGCGAGTCCTCTGCGGACGCGACAAACAGTTGCTTGGTCACGTTGGTTTTATGGTTGCGGCGGAAGTTTGGTGGCACAAAGTAGCATTCAAGCCTGCAGCCGAACTGTCGGAGCAGTTTCTGATAGGCATGCGCGCGGTACCGGCTGCCGCGCTCCTCGTGCGGAAGATCAGAACAAGGAAGAAACGACGAAACGATCGCGGGCGGCCAGTTTTTCCAAACCACGGCTGACTTCGAGTGACGCGCCCCATTTCATGATATGCGACAAGAATGTCGTCAGGGCTAGTGACAGGGCGTAGCCGGTCTCTTGCCAATCGGCACGAAACTCGTTAAAGCTCACGGTACGCGCCGAAAGCTTGCCGCTGCTCATTGGCACCATAGTAACCTTGTGGCCATCGTTACGGATCACGATGGCGGTGCTGCGCTGATTGTTGATAACGACCACGGCATTCCCCTTTTCAGCCTTCGGATAGCTGCGCTAACGGCAGCCATGGCGCAAGCTTGAGAAATATGTTAACCGGGTCAATGGACACCGACGGCAACCGCCAGCATCTTTTCGGCACGCCGAAGGCGCGCTTCCTCCGGGGTCAGCCCGACCAGGGATTCTGGAGGTAACAGGACGTCCCAATGCTGCTGGAACAAATCCAGATCCTCACCAGTATCCATGTGGGCGCGGTAAATTTTTTCCTGATAGGTGGGCGCATCCGGTAGCGCCACCAACTCTACAGACTGGATGATCATGGTTCACCTCAATGCAACGACGCAGTGCAACGACAGGTTTATCTATGACGTATCCTGCGCCGCCTTTGGCGTCGACTTACGGTAAAGAATGTGGGGAAAACTAACGCTGCTTTGCGGTCATGCGCTCTCAAGTTTTCGTTAGAGCGCAGCAATCAGCGTTTTTTCGAAACTGACGTGCTAATAGAAAAGGGCACCCGCTTGTGGCGGGTGCCCTTTTTTTTATCCTCCTCCGGTCTTTAATTCAAGGTCAGATGCCCTGTTTGAGCTGATCCAGAATCCCGGGATTTTCCAGTGTTGATACGTCCTGCGTGATTTCCTCACCCTTGGCAAGCGAACGCAATAGGCGGCGCATAATCTTGCCGGACCGCGTCTTCGGCAAGTTCTCGCCGAAACGAATGTCCTTGGGCTTGGCGATAGGACCAATTTCCTTGCCGACCCAGTTGCGCAAGTCGTTGGCGATCTTCTTGGCCTCTTCGCCAGAAGGACGGTTTTGCTTGAGCACAACGAAGGCGCAGATGGCTTCGCCAGTCAGGTCGTCGGGGCGACCGACCACGGCAGCTTCAGCCACCAGCGGATTGGCGACCAGCGCCGACTCGATTTCCATCGTACCCATACGGTGCCCCGAGACGTTCAGCACGTCGTCGATGCGGCCCATGATGGTGAAGTAGCCGGTCTTGGCATCGCGCACTGCACCGTCACCGGCAAGGTAGAGTTTGCCGCTGAAATCGGCCGGGTAGTAGGACTTCTTGTAGCGCTCCGGATCACCGTAAATGGTACGGATCATCGAAGGCCAGGGCTTTTTGACAACGAGGAAACCACCATTGCCCCAAGGCACATCGTTACCGGTCTCATCGACGATGGCGGCCTGGATGCCCGGGAAAGGCAGCGTGCAAGAACCCGGCACAAGTGGCGTGACGCCCGGCAGCGGCGTGATCATGTGGCCACCGGTCTCCGTCTGCCAAAAGGTATCAACAATCGGGCAGCGGCTACCGCCGACATTGTCGTAGTACCACATCCAGGCTTCCGGGTTGATCGGCTCACCGACCGAACCGAGGATGCGCAGCGATTTCAGATCGTAGTTGCGCGGATGAGTGGTCGGGTTACCCTCATTGGCCTTGATCAGCGAACGGATCGCCGTCGGTGCCGTGTAGAAGACGGAGACCTTGTGATCCTGGATGGTCTTCCAGAAACGGCCGGCGTCAGGGTAAGTCGGCACACCTTCGAAGACAATCTCGGTGCTGCCGCAGGCCAGCGGGCCGTAGGTGATGTAGGTGTGGCCGGTAACCCAGCCGATGTCGGCGGTACACCAGAATACGTCGTCATTCTTGATATCGAAGGTCCAGCGCATGGTCAGGATGGCATGCAACAGGTAGCCGCCGGTGCTGTGCTGTACGCCCTTCGGCTTGCCGGTCGAACCGGAAGTGTAGAGCAGGAACAGCGGATGTTCGGCATCGACCCACTCGGGTTCGCATGTCTCGGACTGGCTGTCGGTAACATCGTGCCACCAGAGGTCACGGCCGGCCACCATGTTGCAGGTACCGCCGGTACGCTTGGAAACGATGACACACTTGATCGACTCGCAACCGCCCATGGCGAGAGCTTCATCAACGGCCGGCTTGAGCGGGATGTTCTTGCCACCACGGCACTGCTCATCGGCGGTAATAACGGCCACGGCGCCTGCATCCTGGATACGCTCTTGTACCGACTTGGCGGAGAAACCACCGAACACTACGGAGTGAATAGCGCCGATGCGGGCGCAAGCCTGCATGGCGACGATGCCGTCGATCGACATCGGCATGTAGACGAGAACACGGTCGCCCTTCTTGATGCCTTGAGCCTTCAGCGCATTGGCAAATTTGGCAACACGAATCAGCAGTTCCTTATAGGTCACCTTGGTAACCTGGCCGCCGTCGGCTTCGAAGATGATCGCAACCTTGTCGCCCAGACCAGCTTCAACGTTCTTGTCGAGGCAGTTATAGGAAACGTTCAGTTTGCCGTCGGCAAACCACTTGAAGAACGGTGCATTGGACTCGTCGAGCACCTCGGTGAAGGGTTGTTTCCAGACGACGTGCTCTTTGGCCAGACGACCCCAGTAACCCTGATAGTCCTGCTCGGCTTCCTGGCAAAGGGCCTCGTAGGCGGCCATGCCGGAAATGGTGGCTTTTTTGATAATTTCTTCGGAGGGCGGGAAAATACGGCTTTCCTGCATGACTGATTCGATGGCGCTCATTGAGATTTTCTCCTCTCGCAATGACGTTGTGAAACCAGAACCAACCAATCTGGCTGGCAGTTTTTTGATACTTGAATCATGTCGGGCTACCGCGTCCTCTCGGCTTTACCGATCTTTTTTGTGGCGCGGATTTTAGCCCATTATTACAGTCAATGAAGCTTACAAGGCACTTACACAGCAGCATTCCGCAGTCCGGATCATGCTTGGTCACCGTGTAGAATTCACGCCCTGATTCACCCCACTTTCCCCAAGAGGATCCCCATGGAAAAATCCGTGAAGGCAATGGAAACCTTCATCTTCTGGAGCCGCTGGCTGCAGGCTCCGCTCTACTTGGGTCTCATCATCGCCCAAGGCGTCTACGTCTATGAGTTCATGCTGGAACTTGTTCATCTGGTCGCGAAGATTGGCATGCTTTCCGAAACAGAAGTGATGTTGATCGTGCTGGGCCTGATTGACGTGGTCATGATCGCGAACCTGTTGATCATGGTCACCATCGGCGGCTACGAGACCTTCGTTTCCAAGCTTGACCTGGAAGGAAACCCGGACCAGCCAGAGTGGCTTTCACACGTCAATGCCGGCGTGCTCAAGGTCAAGCTGGCCGTCGCGCTGATCAGCATCTCCTCGATTCACCTGTTACGGACCTTCATCAACGCACCGCAGATCGAAGATCGCGTGGTTATCATCCAGATCGCCATCCACGCCTCCTTCCTGGTCTCGGCGCTGGCGATTGCTTTGACCGACAAGGTCATGATGCAGACGCTAAGCCTAAGCAGTCAAACGAAACACTAGACGGGAGTTCGCCAATGTCAGCCCCCATCCGCCAGGACGACTTCATACAGTCGATCTTCGACGCCTTCCAGTTCATCAGCTACTACCATCCGCTCGACTACATCCAGGCACTCGGTCGGGCCTATGAGCGCGAGGAAAGCCCGGCGGCCAAGGATGCCATCGCCCAGATCCTGACCAATAGCCGAATGTGTGCCGAGGGCAAGCGGCCAATCTGCCAGGACACCGGCATTGCCGTGGTTTTCCTCAAGATCGGCATGAATGCGCAGTGGGATGCCAAACTGAACATTCAGCAGATGGTCGATGAGGGCGTACGGCGCGCCTACCTGCATCCGGACAACAAGCTGCGCGCCTCGGTGCTGCTCGATCCCGCCGGCAAGCGCACCAACAGCAAGGACAACACACCGGCAGTGATCCACTACGAAATGGTGGCAGGCGACCATGTCGAGGTGATCTGCGCCGCCAAGGGGGGTGGCTCGGAAAATAAATCGAAGTTTTATGCGCTCAACCCATCCGACTCAATCGTCGATTGGGTGCTGAAAACCGTACCGACCATGGGCGCCGGCTGGTGTCCGCCCGGCATCCTTGGTATCGGCATTGGCGGTACGCCGGAAAAAGCCATGCTGCTGGCCAAAGAGTCGCTGATGGCACCGGTTGACATAGACGAGTTGAAAGCACGCGGTGCGAAAAACCGCATCGAGGAACTGCGCCTCGAACTATACGAAAAAGTGAATGCGCTGGGTATTGGCGCGCAAGGTCTTGGCGGACTGACCACCGTGCTCGACGTCAAGATCATGGACTACCCGACCCACGCCGCCAGCCTGCCGGTTGCCATGATTCCGAACTGTGCCGCGACGCGCCACGTACATTTTCATCTCGACGGCTCAGGCCCGGCCAAACTCGAACCGCCGAGCCTCGACCAGTGGCCGAAAGTGGCTTGGGCGCCCAACACAGAAACTTCGACGCGCGTCAATCTCGATACACTGACGCCCGCCGAAGTGACTGCCTGGAAGCCAGGCCAGACGCTGCTGCTCAACGGCAAGATGCTCACCGGCCGCGACGCCGCACACAAGCGTATCCAGGACATGCTGGCCAAGGGCGAGAAACTGCCCGTCGACTTCACCAACCGCGTCATCTATTACGTCGGCCCGGTCGACCCGGTACGCGATGAAGCCGTCGGCCCCGCCGGCCCGACGACGGCAACGCGCATGGACAAGTTTACCGAGATGATGCTGGCACAGACCGGCCTGATCTCCATGGTCGGCAAAGCCGAACGTGGCCCCACGGCAATCGAGGCGATCAAAAAACATAAATCGGCTTATCTCATGGCCGTCGGTGGTGCTGCTTACCTGGTCGCCAAGGCCATCAACGGGGCCAAAGTAGTCGGCTTCGCCGATCTTGGCATGGAAGCAATCTACGAATTCGACGTCAAGGACATGCCAGTCACTGTTGCGGTCGACTCCTCTGGCACCTCGGTACACAACACCGGACCGCAGGAGTGGCAGGCCAGAATCGGCAAGATCCCGGTGGTTGTTGCGTAACAACTGCCGTCCCGCCAGCGCCGACTTTTGCATGATCGGGGTTTTTGATTCAGGCCTTGGCGGCCTGTCTGTCCTGGCCGCTATCGCGCACGCCCTGCCACGCGCCGATCTGGTCTATCTCGCCGACAGCGCCCATGTGCCCTATGGCGACAAGCCAGACGGCTTCATCACCGGTCGCGTACTGACCATCGGTCATTATCTTGCCGATGCGGGTTGCAGGCTGCTTGTCGTCGCATGCAACACCGCCACCACCGCAGCGATTCAGACCCTGCGTAACCATCTGCCACCCAGCGTATCGGTAGTTGGCGTCGAACCTGGCGTGAAACCAGCGGTGCAGTCATCGGTTGCCCGACACATCGCCGTGTTGGCCACGGAAGCAACCGCACGCAGCCAGCGTCTGGCCCACCTGATTCAGACCCATGCCGGCACTACGCGCGTCGACATCGCCCCCTGCCCCGGCTGGGCAACACACGTTGAAACCTTACAGCCGGATACTCCGGCATTCCGAGCCGAAATCACGGCGAAGATAGCGCCGCTTCTCGCTGCTGGCGTTGACCGGGTGGTGCTGGGCTGCACGCACTACGCCTTTCTGACGCCACTCATCAATCCCCTGCTCGCCGGACGTGCCGAATTGGTCGATGTTGCGGCAGCTGTCGCACGCCAGGTGGTACGCCTGTATGGCGATCACCACGAAGACCAGGCCCGGCTCAACTTGCTATCCACCGCTTATCCGGAACGCCTGCGTGCCGCCCTCCCCGCGCTTGGCCTGCATGCGCTGGCCGAGCGGGCCAGTAGCGCAAAACTGGTCAATTTGTAGCCGCATTTGTAACCGCCTGACGCTCGCCGTGACGAGCCAGATAAACCACCGCTGTCAGAATCAGGGCGCCGCCGACAAGTTGCAGTCCGCTAACCACCTCACCTAGCACCAGTGCGGACAGCCCAAGGGTAATCAAAGGCTCCAGTGTCGATAGCGCGGAGGCATCGGCCGCACCCAGTTTTTCCATGCCCTTGAAGAAACCAAGAATTGCCAGCAAGGTCGAAAACAGCGCAATCGCGCCTACGGAGAACCAACCCATCGACGTCACTGGCAGACTCAGTCCCGACTGAAAAGCCGCAACACCATAGACCACCGCCGCAGAGATCATCACCACGGTCGCTCCCGGCAAAGGCCCGGCGCGCGCTATCACACCCTCTCCCACCAGAATGTATGCGGAATAAATCAGTGCGGCACCGATGCCCAGCGCAACACCGATTACTTGGCTATGCAAGTCACCGCCGACGGTAAGGGCCGTGCCGACCAATGCGACAGTCACGGCCCAGCCACGAGCGACGCCGATGCGGCGGCGAAACAACAGCGCCGACAACAACGTGACGAGTGCCGGATACAGATAGAGCAGTAGCGCTACCAGTCCCGCGCTGGCGTATTGCAGAGCGGCGAAATAGCAGTAGGCCTGGCCCACATAACCCACCGCGCCCATCGCCAACAGCCACAGTAGATCGCGTCCTTGAGGCCAACGCATGCCACGCGAGCATCCCCACCCGGCGAGGAGTAAGCCGGCAAGCGAAAAACGCAGGAACAGCATGGTGGCTAGGGACACCCCGTCGCGATAAGCCAACTTCGCGAAAATAGCCATGGCACCGAAGCCAACTGCGGAAAGGACGATCCACAGCACCCCGCGCCAGCGTTCAGGAAAAGGCATGATTTACTTCAGCAGGCGCCTGACAGAACCCCTCAAGCCCCGCAGAACATCAATGCAGATGCCCACCTTCGCCATGCACATGGCCGTGGGTAACTTCTTCCGGGGTGGCAGCGCGTACCGCGCTGACGGTGCAGGAAAAAACCAGCGCAATGCCGGCCAGCGGGTGATTGCCATCGACCACCACCTTGCCATCGGCTATATCGGTAATCGTGTAGAGCATATCCTCCTCGTCCTCATCCTCTGCGCCGCGCTCGAACTGCATGCCAACCTCGATCTCATCGGGGAACAAGTCACGCGACTCGATCATCACAAGCTCTGCGTCGTATTCACCAAAAGCATCTTCTGGCTGCAGGCGAATATCCTTCTGAAAGCCGACGGACTGACCAAGAAGTTCCTCCTCGATTTTGCCGAAGATGCCACCGTAGCCACCATGCAAATAGATGAGCGGATGCTCGCCGGCGTCAACCAGATCGCCATCACTGTCCGTGACGCTATAGGCGAGGGTTACCACGGTATTCTGTGCAATTTGCATGCATTACTCCTGTCGATGATGGCTGGCGGGTTTGTGGCCAAGCTGTTTGACGAGTTCAAAAACCTCGGCAGCGTGACCCTTCGGTGTTATGTCGTAAAGAGCGTGACGGATGGTGCCCTGCTTATCGATGATGAAAGTGGAACGGATCAGGCAAAGCCTCTTGTGGCCATCGTGTTCGCGAAAGTGCATTACGCCGAACTTGCGGCACACTTCGCTGTCTTCGTCTGAAAGTAAACGGATCGACAGGCCATGCTTGTCGCGAAAATCGGCGTGGGCAAGGCAGTCATCGCGTGAGATGCCGATCACGGCACAGTCAAGACGATTGAACGCGCTTTCATGGTCGGAGAAATCAGTGGCCTCGAGCGTGCAATAAGGCGTACCGTCCTTCGGATAGAAGAACAGCACGGCATGCTGCTTGCCGCGCAAGGATGCAAAATCGAACATATCCATATCCGCATCCGGCAAACTGAACTGCGGTGCGGTTTGTCCTGCTTGGAGCATTGGCCTCTCCATAAAACGAAGGCCAATTCTAAAGCAGTTCGCCTTGCAGTTGGTCGCCGTTCTGGAGCGGCGAGTAAACCCGGTAAGTATTACGCCCGCCCTCCTTGGCCGCATACAAGGCAACATCAGCATTGCGCTGGAGTTGCTCGCTGTCCTGACCATGCTGAGGGTAAAGCGCGATACCGATGCAACCGGAAATATGCGCCGTTCCGGCATCCAGATAATAAGGCTCGTTCAGCATGAGGACGGCACGCTGCACAATGCCTTCGGCCTCATTGTCATCCGTCACTTCGGTCAGGATGATGGCAAACTCGTCACCACCGAGACGCGCCACGGTATCCGATTCGCGTACGCAACTGGTCAGACGTCGCGCTGCTTCGACCAGCAATTCGTCGCCCGCCGCATGCCCCAGCGTATCGTTGACCTCCTTGAAGCGATCGAGATCGACCAGCAAAAGCGCGAATATGCGGTGATGGCGCTTGGCCTGGTTAAAAGAAGCCTGTAGCCGGTCATTGAATAAGGTTCGGTTGGGCAAATCCGTCAATGCATCGTGATGCGCCTTGTGGCGCAACAACTCTTCGGCCTCCTTGCGTCGCGTGATGTCATGGAAGACGCCAAGATACTGTCCGCCCTCCTCTGCGTCGTCGATCTTGGCAATCGACAACCACTCGACATAGACGTTGCCATTCTTGTGGCGATTCCAGATTTCTCCTTCCCAGTGGCCGCGCTCATGCAGCGTGCCCCACATCTCGACATAAAACGCCGCATTGTGCCGCCCCGACTTGAGAATGCTGGGATTGCGGGCCATCACTTCTTTCGGCGTATAGCCGGTAATGGCGGTAAAAGCCGGATTGACACGCACGATGCGATTACTGGCATCGGTGACGACAATCGCTTCGGCCGCGCAGTCGAACACCGCGCCGGCGATGCGTAATTCGCCTTCGCGGCGACGCCGTTCGGCTACTTCCGCGTTGAGATCATTGTTGCGCTCCTCGATTTCACGCGTACGCTCGCCGATGATGTCTTCTTGGGAGCGCGCCAGCGCCTGTAGCGTGAGGTAATGGCGCCTGGCACGGCTGACCATGAGATGCAGCAGGGCGCTGGTAACAATGAAGCTCGCCAGCACGATGAGCAGGCTGCCCTTGCGGCGCTGGTCGCGTACCGCCAGCAAATCCTCGGCCGGCATCGTCACCGAAATTCCACCGCGAATGTCACCGACCTTGTATCCCTGTTTTTCATGGCACTTGAGGCAGGGCGGCTTGACATGCAGCGGTGCCATGAAGCGGTGCGCCGGACGCACATTACCGTTGAAGGCAAACTGTTCAAAGAAGTCGATGCGATCCTTCTCCTTGCCCTCATCAAATATGCGCAAACTCTCCGCCTCCCATGAATCGGCCTCATTGGCGGGGCGAATCAGATTCAGGCTGGTGATATGGAAACGTATGCCCGTGGATTTTTCTGCCAGTTCGGCAATTTGCCGGGTCATGAAGGCTGGGTTGACCATTGTCAGTGCGCGTCCCTCGACCGTCTGCTGGTCGCGCTGGGGATGATCCAGGTAAGGATTCGGCTGGGTAGTCTCGCTTACTGGCACATAAACTCCGCCGTGGCGGGCATTCCAGTCACGCGTCAGTTCGATCAGGCTGAACAAAACACGGCCGCGTTCTTTGGCCATGGCTTCGATGTTCTCCCCCACCCGCTGCCATTCGAACACCCCCAGTGCCACAAAAAAAAGCGCCGCCAGCAGATACAGAGCCATCAGCATGCCGGCATAACCGGCGGACACACGCCCCGACCTCGTCTGGTCTGACAAAATAGGCGCGCCGGCAGAGGAGGCAAATTGCTTCATCGGTGAATTATGGCGCAGAAGGCGCGGTACGGCATACTGCGTTGGCTCAGACCTCCCGCAGACCTTCGACTACCCTGCCACAAAGTGCCTGACGCGTCGCCGCAAGACCGGCCAGCACCACGCCCGCCAGTCCGACCAACATGCCGATGAGTGCCAGGCCGGACGTCGGCAGGTAATCGAGCTGAAAAACCCAGCGCGCCAGTGCCGTACCAATGGCCATGGCGCCCAGGCCAGCCAGCAGGCCGGCAATCGCACCCAGCGTCGCGAATTCGGCAAACAGCGCCTGACGTAACTGGCGCCGCCGCCCACCAAGCGCACGCATTACCGCAAGATCGTGGCTGCGTTCGCCGGCGCTGGCCTGTAGCGCGGCATACAGCACCACCAACCCCGCCAGCAGCGCAAAACCAAACACCCACTGTACCGCATGCACTACCTGATCAAGCGTAGCCTGCAACTGCCTTACAAGGGCCGCAACATCGATCACGGTGAGATTTGGAAATTGTCCAACCAGTTCGCCGATGGCCGCCTCGTGACCGGCCGGCAGATAAAAGCTGGTGATGAAGCTGGTCGGCTGCGTGTCCATGCTGCCGGCCGGAGTGATAACGAAAAAATTGACGCGCATCGAATCCCACTCAAGCTTGCGCAGCGAAGTGATGCGGGCAATAAATGGCTGGGCGGCGATGTCGAACGCCAACTCGTCGCCGACATGCAGATTGAGCGTCTCGGCCAGCCCCTTTTCCACTGAAAATTGCACGGCGCCGCCGGATGAATGCCACTGACCTGCGATGACCTCGTTGCCAGGGGGCAAGTCATCGCGGCTCGACAGATTGAATTCACGTTCGACCAGGTGCTGCGCGCGTTCTTCAACATAATCGCGTGGTACTACCTTGCGGCCATTTACGCTGGTCAGCCGGCCGCGCACCATGGGTTCGAGACGCGGGGCAGTCAATCCCCGTTGCACAAAAAAGTCGGCGATTGCGGCACGCTGGTCGGGTTGGATGTTGACAAGAAAACGGTTGGGCGCATGAGGTGGCACTTTCGCCTGCCAGGCTGCCAATAAATCGTTTTTTGCCAGCGTCAGAATCAATAACGTAGTCAGCCCCAGCGCCAATGCCACTACCTGCACCAGCGTCGAACCGGGGCGACGCCGCAGGTTAGCCAGGCCAATGCGCCAGCCACCCGACAGCCGGTGAGTAAAAACCCTGCCCGTCAGCGCCAACAGCCAGCGGCCGACCAGTGCAAACGCGGCCAACGCGAATATGAAGCCGCCCAGTACCACCACGCCCAGCCGCACATCACCGGCCATCCATAACATCAAGCCTGCCAGGCAAGCCATACCCAATAAATATGAAACAGCCGACAGTGGTTCTGCTCCGCCCCACTCGCGCCGCAGCACACGTACCGTCGGCACAGCCTTGAGGCGAAACAGAGGCGGCAGCACGAAACCCGTCACCAGCACGACACCAACCGCAAACCCATGCACCCAAGGCAGCCAGCCTGGCGCAGGCAAATGCTCGGTCACCAACCCAGCCAGCGCCATGTGCAACACACCCTGCATCAGATAGCCCAGTGCGCCGCCCAACAAAGTCGCCGCCAGACCCAACACAACGAACTCGCCACCGTGGATCAGCAGAATCTGCCGCTCGCTCGAACCAAGGCAGCGCATCACGGCACAGGCATCCAGATGTGTTTGCATGTAGCGGCGTGCCGCCATGCCGACCGCCACGGCTGCCAACACCACGGTCAGCAAAGCTGCGAGACGCAGGAAACGCTGGGCGCGCTCGATGATGTTGCGAATTTCCGGGCGGGCGTTATCCAGGCTTTCGAGCTTCTCGCCACGCCCCAGATGGGCAGTTGCCCACTGTCGATATAACTCGACCTCAGCGACCTCGCCCGCGACATGCAAACGCCAACTGATGCGGCTGCCAGGCTGGATCAGCCGCGTGGCCGGGACATCCGCCAGATTAATGATGAGTCTGGGCGCGATTGCGAATGGATTGATGCCACGATCCGGCTCCAGCGTAACGATTGCCGCTATGCTCGTCTGGAGTTCGCCTACGCGCAAACCGGCGTTGCTATCGACGCCAAGCGCGGTGGCAAGCCGCTCATCAGACCAGGTTGTCCCCGGTGCTGGAATACTCGCCGTCTCACTATCGCCGACATTCAGACGCGGCGCAATGCGCATGGCACCGCGCAATGGATAGCCGACTGAAACTGCCTTTATTTCGGCGAGTTGCACACCCCCGGCGCTCGACACCATGCTGAGAAAGCTGGCACTTTCTGCCAGACGCACACCGAAACGTTGTGCCGCCTCACGAAAGGATTCCGGCCAGGGGTGGTCGGCCGTCAGCAGCAAATCGCCCCCGAGCAACTGATGCGCCTCGCGTGCCACGGCACGTTCGACCCGATCGGCCAGGAATCCGACGCTGGTGAGTGCAGTCACTGCCAGCACCAGGGCAAGCGCCAGCACGGTCAACTCCCCCGCACGCAGGTCGCGCACCAGCATGCGCAAGGTGAGGCGCAGGGTATTCATGGGAAAAGTCGGCGCTGGCGGGACGGCAATCGTCTACCAGTTCCGCATCTGCTCGATGGCCTGCTCGACGCGCTCGAGCGCGACAATCTCGATGCCCTTGATCGTCTGCCGAGGTGCATTGGCCTTGGGAATCAGCGCATGGGTGAAGCCAAGCTTTGCGGCTTCTTTCAGGCGTTCCTGTCCGCGCGGTGCGGGACGAATTTCTCCGGCCAGACCAATTTCGCCAAAGGCCACCCACTTGCCGGGCAAGGGCTTGTTGCGCAAACTCGAAACAATTGCGAGCAAGACGGCCAGATCAGCCGCCGGCTCCTGGATGCGTACGCCACCGACAGCATTGACGAAGACATCCTGATCCCCACACATTACGCCGGCATGCCGGTGCAGCACGGCAAGCAGCATGGCGAGGCGCTGCGGGTCGAGTCCGACCGTGAGGCGGCGCGGATTGCCGCCCATGGCGGAATCAACCAGCGCCTGAATCTCCACCAGCAGGGGGCGCGTGCCTTCCTGCGTCACCAGCACGCACGAGCCCGCCACATCCTGTGCATGTTGCGAGAGAAACAGGGCTGACGGGTTCGACACACCCTTCAGTCCCTTGTCGGTCATGGCGAAGACGCCCAACTCATTGACCGCGCCAAAACGGTTCTTGACGGCGCGAACGAGACGAAAACTCGAGTGCGTGTCCCCCTCGAAATAGAGCACGGTATCGACGATGTGTTCGAGCACACGCGGCCCGGCCAACGCACCCTCCTTCGTCACGTGACCGACCAGGATGATGCAGGTGCCGGTCTGTTTGGCAAAGCGGGTGAGTTGCGCCGCGCATTCGCGTACCTGCGCCACCGAACCGGGCGCGGACTGCAAAGCGTCAGACCAGAGTGTCTGAATGGAGTCGATCACGGCCACCAGAGGTTTTTCATCCTGCAGGTTGCCAATGATTTTTTCCAGATTAATTTCGGCGAGCAGGCGCAAGCCAGCGGTGGGTACTTGCAGCCGGGTGGCGCGCAAGGCTATTTGCTCACCCGACTCCTCGCCAGAAACATAAAGTACGGGCTGACCGATTTCGGCAAGCCGCGAGAGCGCCTGCAGCAACAGTGTCGATTTGCCAATACCCGGATCACCACCGATCAGTACGACCCCGCCGGCAACCAGACCGCCACCCAGCACGCGGTCGAACTCTTCGACACCCGTAGCTAAACGCGGCTCATCGCGCGGCTTGATGGCCGCCAGATCTTGTGGCGTGCTGCTGGCGGCGAGCGGCGTAAAGCTGGCACCGAAACGCTTGCTCCCCGATGTATCGACTTCGGCCGCAGTTTCCACCAGAGTGTTCCACTGCCCGCAACCCGGACATTGCCCCTGCCATTTGGGCGCAGCTGCACCGCACTCTGTACAGGAATAAATGGATTTTTGTTTGGCCATGTTCAGTTGATTGCATCGACAGGTACGCGCGGCGCCAACGCGCAGAAAAGCTCATAGCTAATGGTACCGACTGCGGTGGCTACCTCATCGGCAGGCAACACTTTATCGCCTGCTCTACCCCACAGGGTAGCCGTCCCGCCAATGCCGACTTTTTCCGGCAAGTGCGTCAGGTCGACACAGAGTTTGTCCATCGAGACACGCCCGAGGGTACGACTGCGCAGCCCATCCACCAGCACGGGGGTGCCGGTCGGCGCTTGGCACGGGTAACCATCCGCATAGCCGCAGGCGACAACGCCAATACGCAGCGTCCGGTCGGCGGTGAAAGTACAGCCATAGCCAGCACTCTCACCAGTCGCCAGCGTCTGCACCGCAATGATCTCGCTTTGCAGTGTCATCACGGGCTGCAGGCCAAGCTCTGCAGCTGATTTCATTTGTGGGAATGGCGAACCACCATAGAGCATGATGCCGGGGCGCACCCAATCGCCTCTGGCATGCGGATAACGCAACAAGGCAGCCGAATTGGCGAATGAGCAGGGATCGTCGATGCCTGCGGTCATGGCGCAGAATCGTTCTAGCTGCCAATCCACGCCGCGTGGCCCATCGGCATCGGCAAAGTGCGTCATCAGGGTTTGTTGGCCGACCTTGCCGGCGAGTGCGACCTGCGCTGCCTTGAGACCAGCCGCATCGAAACCCAACCGGTGCATGCCAGTATCGAGTTTCAAATAGACCGGCAGCGTACTCGGCCAGCCCGCGTCGAGCAATACCTGAATCTGCTCGATTTTATGCAGCACGGGAATCAATCGATGCTCGACAAACAGCGGCAACTCATCGGCTGCGTAAAAACCTTCGAGCATCAGGATGGGAAGATCAAGACCCGCCTTGCGCAACTGCACGGCACGCTCGAGTTCGATCAGGGCAAAACCGTCGGTAATTTCGGCTAGCGACTGAACAATGAGTTCCAGACCGTGACCATAGGCATTTGCCTTGACCACGCTCCATAGTCGGGCCGTGCCAGCATGACGGCGGGCAATGGCAAAATTGTGCCGCAGGGCGGCGAGGTCAATGATGGCGCGAATGGGTCGTGACATGGCCGGCGCCGGTAATGACTACTTGCCCTTGTACTCCTTGAGCTTCTCAGTCGCAAAGTCGACGAAAGCCGTGACCAGTCGGGAGCGAAATTTTTCTTTGGGATAAACCATCGAGAGCTTGCGCGTCAGACGCGGCTTGAGGGGAATCGAAACCAGATCCCCCAGACGCAGCGATTTCATTACCGAGGTACGCGAAGCGATTGCATAACCGATAGCCGTTTCAACCACTTCCAGCAAAGAAACCGGGCTACCCATTTCCATTACCGGCAACATGTGATCGATATCGATACCATGCTTGCGCAAATAGACTTCAGTGAATTCGCGCGTACCGGAGCCGGGTTCGCGCGACACGAAGGGATGGTCGGCCAGATTCTGCGGGGTGATTTCCTTGAGGCGCGCCAGCGGGAATTTCGGGCTGCAAACCACCTGTAGTTCATCTTCGCAGCAAACCTCGGTTTGCAGGTTGGGTTGGTGCGACGGTGACTCGATAAAGCCGATGTCGATGGTATGTTCGGCGACGCGGGTTTCGATACTTTCCGAGTTGGCAACGATCAAGCGCGGCCGCACATTCGGGTATTTCGACTTAAACTCACCCAGGATGCGCGGCAACAGAAACTCGGCAATCGTGGTACTTGCACCGACCAGCAGGGAACCGCCAACCTCACCAGTAATCTCGGCCAGGCGCACATCCATTTCACCCGAAAGACCGAGGATTTTTTCGGCATAGGCCAGCACCAGATCACCCGCCGGCGTGAGCGAAATACGGCCATGACCACGATCGAACAGCCGCGTATTGAAATGTTCTTCGAGCTGTTTTATCTGGAACGTCACCGCCGGCTGTGTCATGAACAACACCTCAGCCGCCTTGGTGAATGACAGCTGTCGGGCAACGGCGTGAAAGACCTGAAGCCTGCGGTCCGCCATAAGTATTCCCCTCTTGTTAATTTATAGATTCAATTCAATCACAGTTTCATGGCATAAGAAAGCCTGATAGCTTTTTTTTTTCAGGAGCGGCACGACCTCTGTCAGCGCTTGAATATTTCGCATAACACTTTCGTGCTATAACCCAACGGCCATGAGCCTCGGCTTTTATATCATCATGGCGGCGCAGTTTTTTTCTGCGCTCGCCGACAACGCCCTTCTGATCGCCGCGATCGCCATCCTGCGCGACATGCAGGCGCCGGCTGAGTACGGGCCTCTACTTAAAACATCTTTTACACTTTCCTACGTTCTACTGGCGGCTTTCGTTGGTGCTTTCGCCGACTCAATGCCCAAGTGGCGTGTCATGTTCATCAGCAATGGCATCAAGATCTTCGGTTGTGCGTTGATGTTTTTCGACGTCCATCCGCTGATTGCGTATGCCGTCGTTGGTCTTGGTGCCGCCGCCTATTCGCCTGCAAAATACGGCATCCTTACCGAATACCTGCCGCACCGCCAACTCGTCGTCGCCAACGGCTGGATCGAGGGATTGACCGTAATGGCAATCATTCTGGGCGTAGTTCTCGGCGGTACCATGATCCGCCCTGACTTCTCTGAGCGCGCGCTGGCATTTGACTTTCCCATCATCGACACCGGCATCGATACCACACCGGAAATGAATCTGCTGATCGTCGGCGGACTGTATATTGTCGCTGCGCTGTTCAACCTTTATGTGCCCGACACCGGCGTCGATCACAAGCCACTGAAGAAAAACCCGGTTTACCTGTTTCACGAGTTCAACCACTGCCTGAAGCTACTCTGGCGAGACAAACTCGGCCAAGTGTCGTTGGCGGTGACTACCTTGTTCTGGGGCGCCGGCGCCACGCTGCAATTCATCGTGATCGAATGGGCGAAAACCGTGCTCGACTACGACCTGTCAAAGGCCAGCATGCTGCAGGGCGTAGTCGCTATCGGTGTCGCCTTCGGCGCGGTACTGGCGGCCAAAATGATCACTTTGCGAAAATCCGTGCGCGTCATTCCACTCGGCATCGCCATGGGCATCGGCGTAATGCTCATGATTGTGGTGCGCGACATTTGGGCTGCCGCAGCATTGCTAGTTCTAATCGGCGTATTGTCCGGCTTCTTTGTTGTACCGATGAACGCCCTGCTCCAGCATCGCGGCCATATCCTGATGGGTGCCGGTCACTCCATCGCCGTACAGAATTTCAATGAAAACCTGTCAATCCTGATCATGACAGGCATGTATTCGGTATTGCTTAAGTCTGGCCTGCATATCTACTGGGTAATTGCCATGTTCGGTCTTTTCGTCGCCAGCGCCATGTGGCTGGTCAAGGGACTTCACGAGAAAAACCAGCGCGCACACGACTCCGTCAGCCAACTTGACGATGCGCGGCATTGATGCCTGTAAGCGTTCTGTTTTCAAGAGAGTCACGCAACTCGTATCAGATTCCGCGCCCACCACTGTGCAGGTTCAAGTGGCCGCGCTCGACTAACGTTTGGAAGTGCTGCGGGCGTATTGCGACTTGCACTGGTCAGCTTGATGGCCTCGACGATGGTGATGCGCCCATGCTCACGGGCAAATTCGACTATCTGCAACGAGAGTTAGGGCGATCGCATACGCAGATGTCAAAAACTCCGGAGGCGGGGACTATCTGCTGGCAGCCAAGGACAACCAAGAGAGGCTGGTCAATGCCCTGCGGAGTTCTTCGCTGAAGGAGAGTCTAGTGGGTTCGGCAAGTTGCTAGTCAGCACGTACTCGACCGTCGAGAAGGCTCATGGCCGGATCGAAACCCGCAAAGCGTTTTAGGTTGCAAACCTGTCCTGACTGGACCAACCGATCCGACAGCACTGGACAATGCTTTGTGTGTCGTTTTGCGCGTCACAACAATAGAAATTTCATATGATCGCGCGTCTTTCATTCCTCGATAGCTCAGTCGGTAGAGCGCCGGACTGTTAAACCCTTTGCCAGCTTTGAGTGGCCTCATAAATTAGCTATAAATCATGTTGTTACAGACTATTTTATTCTCTGTCATTCTGAAATTCGGCATTATTTCTAAAACTCAAGGACGGTTGACGGTTTCCTAAACGCTCGTTAGAATCCGCTCCCTGCCGCATGTTGGCGAGCCTTAGAGAACAGTTGTTTTAGAAGAAATTTCCTAGGCTAATTATTCATATCTCACTGTAACTAAATAACAATTCCTCGATAGCTCAGTCGGTAGAGCGCCGGACTGTTAATCCGTAGGTCCCTGGTTCGAGCCCAGGTCGGGGAGCCAGACACAGCAAGGCCCCGCAGGTTTTACGATCTGCGGGGCCTTTCGCTTTTGTGTAATTCCTGTGTAATCGCGCCGAGAAATCGTCAAGACGCTTTCGTGTTGTAGCGGTCGGATAACTTGTCCATTGCACTTTGAATGTGCGCGCCGTTCTGGTGACTGTAGCGCTCGACCATCGAAAGATTCTTATGGCCGCTGATGCGCTTGACCGTTGGCAGGTCGACGCCAGCCTGCACCAGGTGGGTGATGGCGGTATGCCGCAGCGTGTGGCGGACCACCTGCTTGACATCGAGCCCCGCCGCAATCACGCAACGACGAAACAGAT
>CAIYZZ010000091.1 GCA_903930805.1 uncultured Rhodocyclaceae bacterium
CCTTTCTCATGTATTCAAACGAGCAGGACTTGGTTTTCACGAATCATGTTTGTTCTTACCTTGGTTGAATCCGTCTGAGTTTTTCGGTCTGATGAAGCGTGCCGATGTTTTTCTAGATACCATCGGGTTCTCCGGTTTCAATACAGCAATGCAAGGCGTGGAATGTGGCTTGCCTATTGTTACCCGGGAAGGGCACTTTATGAGGGGGCGGTTGGCAAGCGGAATTCTGAAGCGTATGGACTTATCTGAGTTAGTCGCGCAATCCGAAGATGAGTACATATCCCTCGCCGTCAAACTTGTGCGCGATCGGGAGTATCAGCAGTACATTAGGGAACGAATCGCAACAAGTAGTAATAAACTGTTTGGCGACTTGGAGCCAATTCGGGCGCTCGAGCAATTTCTTATATCAGTAAGCCGCCCCCCGCCAACATGAATTCGCGCCGCCTAGCCCTGATCGCCTTGGGCATCGAAGCGCCAGCTACCTACCTGGATTCATTGCAAAAAAAACAGTCATCAAAGTTTGCCAACCCCGAGTGCCGATTTGCGAATCGGTGGTGGGTTTCCACAGAATTGGCAGTAGATAGCTGAATGAACCCGCGCCGCAGCCGTCTATTCCACCAGCCGCCCGCTGGCGAGACGAATCACGCGTCCGCATCGCTGCGCCAGCGATTCGTCATGCGTCACGAGAATCAGCGTCGTGCCCTGCTCCGCGTTCATCTCGAACATCAGGTCGATGACCTGCTGGCCTGTAGCGGCATCGAGGTTGCCGGTCGGTTCGTCGGCCAGCAGCAGGCGCGGGTGTACGGCAAAGGCGCGTGCCAGTGCGACGCGCTGCTGCTCGCCGCCGGACAGGTGCTTGGGATAATGACTGAGCCGATCGGCCAGGCCGACGCGCGCGAGCATCGCCTCCGCCACCGTGCGCGGATCGGGCAAACCGAGCAGTTCCAGCGGCAGCATGGCATTTTCGAGCGCGGTCAGCGCGGCGAGCAGATGAAACGATTGAAACACGAAACCCAGTTCGCGCCCGCGCAAGGCGGCTCGGCCATCCTCGTCGAGCAGCGACAGATCCTGTTCCGCCAGCCACACCCGCCCGGAGGTCGGCAGATCGAGCCCGGCCAGCAAACCAAGTAGCGTAGACTTGCCGGAACCCGATGCGCCAACGATGGCGACCGCCTCACCCGCCGTCACGACGAAATCGATCTCGTGCAAAATCGTCAGCGTGCCATCACCACTGGCGACCGACTTGCCCAACCCCTCTACGCGTAACACCATTTCGCTCATGTCAAAGATTATTACCTTGCTGATAATGATGGCTGCCAGTGTCAATCCGGCCTGCGCCGCAGAAACGATTCTGGTCTTTGGCGACAGCCTTTCCGCAGGTTACGGCATTGCCGTGAATCAGAGTTGGCCGAGCCTGCTGAATCAACGACTGCAGCAGGAAAAACTGCCCTATGCCGTCGTCAACGCCAGCATCAGCGGCGAAACGACGGCCGGCGGACGCTCCCGCTTTCCGGCTGCGCTCAAACAGCATCGGCCCGCCA
Organism: uncultured Rhodocyclaceae bacterium; assembly: GCA_903930805.1. Lineage (GTDB taxonomy): Bacteria > Pseudomonadota > Gammaproteobacteria > Burkholderiales > Rhodocyclaceae > Sulfuricystis. The sequence continues at coordinate 1,542 of CAIYZZ010000091.1, forward strand.
TTGTCATCCTCGCGCTGGGTGCCAACGACGGCCTGCGCGGCTTGCCACTCGCCGCAGCGCGCGCCAACCTGACGCAGATGGTGCAAGCGGCCAAGGCAGCCAGTGCGCGCGTGCTGCTCGCTGGAATGCGCCTGCCGCCCAATTACGGCCCCGACTACACGCGCGACTTCAACGCCCTGTTCACCGCAGTTGCGCAACAGGAAAAGACCTCCCTGCTGCCTTTCCTGCTCGAACCCATTGCGGCGGACGACAGCGCATTCCAGACCGACCGGCTGCATCCGACTGCCGCCGCCCAGCCCAGAATCCTCGATCACGTCTGGCAAAGTCTCAAGCCGCTGCTCAAACCACATTGAGTTGCGGCACGCCGGCGACGAACGAACCAACCACCGCTGCCGTCGCAAAACCGTCGGCACGGAAGGCCGCCAGCACCGCGTCGGCAATCTCGGGCGCACAAGCCACCAGCAGGCCGCCGCTGGTCTGCGGATCGGTCAGCACTTTCTGTTGCCACTCTGCAATAGTCGGCGCCAGCGAGACGGCATCCCCATAACTTACCCAGTTGCGGCTCGATGCGCCGGTAGCAATGCCAGCGCGGACATGCACCACGGCTTCTTCAATCAGCGGTAGACGATCAAATTCGACACGGGCCGTCAGCTGCGAGCCACGGCAGATTTCGAGCAGGTGGCCGGCGAAACCGTAGCCGGTTACATCGGTCACCGCGTGCACGCCGTCCATCTGTGCGAGCTGGATGCCCGTAACATTGAGCTGCGTCGTCGAGCGCACCATCTCGTCATAACCGGCCGCGCTCAGCACACCCTTTTTCAGCGCCGCCGACAGGATACCGATGCCGAGCGGCTTGCCAAGGATCAGCACGTCGCCGGCCTGAGCACCGGCATTGCGCTTCACCTGATCGGGATGGACGATGCCGATGCCGACCAGTCCGTAGATTGGCTCCGGCGCATCGATGGAATGCCCACCTGCAATCGGGATGCCCGCCTCGGCGCAGATGGAGGCGCCGCCTTCCAGAATCTCGTGGATCACCGCTTCCGGCAACTTGCTCAGGGGCATGCCGACAATCGCCAGCGCAAAGATCGGCCGGCCGCCCATCGCGTACACATCCGAGAGCGCATTGGCGGCGGCAATGCGGCCGAAGTCGCGCGGATCGTCCACGATCGGCATGAAGAAATCGGTGGTGGCGACGATCGCCTGCGTGGCGTTGAGACGATAAACAGCCGCGTCGTCGGCTGTCTCGATCCCCACCAGGAGATCGGCCGGCAACGTCTTCAGGGGCGATTCGGCGATAATGCGCGACAACACGGCCGACGCAATCTTGCAGCCTCAACCGCCGCCGTGGCTGAACTGGGTCAGTTTGATTTTTTCCATGGGAGTTCGAGTGACAGAGCGCTTGCTCAAAGGCGTGGCAAAGGTAACACAACTCGCTGAGTTTGACGCCATCATCGACGCCCGTTCGCCGGGAGAATTCGCCGAAGACCACCTGCCCGGTGCGACCAGTTGCCCGGTGCTGTCGGACGAACAACGCGCCCGCGTCGGCACGCTCTACAAGCAGGTATCGGCCTTCGAGGCAAGAAAAGTGGGCGCGGCACTGGTCGCCCGCAACATCGCCGACCACATCGAACACCACTTTCTCGACAAGCCCAAAGACTGGCGACCGCTGGTGTATTGCTGGCGTGGTGGCAAGCGTTCTGGCGCATTCGCTCACATCCTGCGCGAAATCGGCTGGGACGCCCACCGCCTCGAAGGCGGCTACAAAGCCTGGCGCCGCCTCGTCATCGACACACTGGTCGAACTGCCACAGCGCTTCAGCTTCAAGGTGATTTCCGGCCCCACCGGCAGCGCCAAGAGCCGCATTCTC
>CAIYZZ010000092.1 GCA_903930805.1 uncultured Rhodocyclaceae bacterium
ATTTCCGCACGGCATGCATTTAAAGAACTGTTCCCGGCCGGTACGCATTTAATCCAGTTGGGTGGCCCCGGTATGCTGATCGGACTGGGCGGCGGGGCGGCTTCTTCGATGGCAACCGGTACCAATACTGCCGATCTCGACTTCGCCTCGGTGCAGCGCGGCAACCCGGAAATGCAGCGGCGCGCGCAGGAGGTGATCGACAGATGTTGGCAAATGGGTGAAACGAATCCGATCCTGGCCATCCATGACGTCGGCGCCGGCGGAATTTCCAATGCGATGCCCGAATTGGCCAACGATGCCGGACGCGGCGCATTGTTTGATTTGCGTGCCGTGCCGAACGAAGAGCCGGGCATGGCGCCGCGCGAAATCTGGAGTAACGAGGCGCAGGAGCGTTACGTGCTGGCCATCGGTCCGGATCGCCTTGATGAGTTTGCCGCGCTGTGCGAGCGTGAGCGTTGCCCATTCGCCGTGATCGGCGTAGCAACCGAGGAACGGCAGTTGATCGTCAAGGATGAGCATTTTGGCAACCAACCGGTCGATATGCCGATGGATGTGCTGCTCGGCAAACCGCCGCGCATGCACCGCACGGCAACGCGCAAGCAACTGACGATGCCGGCGCTCGACCTGACGGCCCTTGATCTGAAAGAGGCAGCCTTCCGCGTGATGCGCCTGCCCAGCGTGGCGTCGAAGAGCTTCCTCATCACCATCGGCGACCGCACCGTTGGCGGTTTCACTGCTCGCGACCAGTTCGTCGGCCCGTGGCAGACGCCGGTGGCCGATGTTGCGGTGACCGCGATGGGCTACGACACGATGCTTGGGGAGTGTTTCGCCATGGGCGAGCGCACGCCGCTGGCCTTGCTCAATGCGCCCGCTTCGGGCCGTATGGCAGTGGGCGAGGCGATCACCAACCTGGCGGCAGCGCAGATCACCGATCTCGGCCAGGTCAAGCTTTCCGCCAACTGGATGGCGGCGGCAGGCCATGGCAACGAGGACGCCGCGTTGTTCGATACCGTCAAGACTGTTGGCCTTGAATTTTGTCCGGCGCTCGGCGTCTCGATCCCCGTCGGCAAGGATTCGCTGTCGATGAGGACGAAATGGGACGCGGACGGCCAGACGAAAGCGGTGACTGCGCCGCTCTCGCTGATCGCTACCGCCTTCGCCCCCTGTGCCGATATCCGCGCCACGCTGACGCCGCAATTGCAGAAGGATGCCGACGTCGGCGAGACAGAACTGATCCTGATCGACCTGGGTGCCGGCCAGAACCGCCTTGGTGGTTCGGCGTTGGCGCAGGTGCAGGGTGTGTCGGGCGATGTGCCGCCGGATGCCGATGCCGCGCTGCTCAAGGCTTTTTTCGCAGCGATCCAGAAACTGCGCCCGCAGATCCTCGCCTATCACGACCGTGCCGATGGCGGTTTGTTCGCCACCGTTTGCGAGATGAGCTTCGCGGCGCATCTTGGCGTGTCGCTGAATCTCGATGCGCTCTGCTACGACCCGCTGATGAACGACGTCGATGGTATCGAGCGCTTTCCCGAAATGATCGACGGCCGCATGCGTGACCGCATGATCGCCGCGCTGTTCAACGAGGAACTCGGTGCGGTGATCCAGGTGCGCCGTGACGACCGTGGCGCCGTGATGCAGGCGCTGCGTGACGCCGGCCTTGGCGCTTGTGCGCACATCATCGGTACGCTCAATGCTGCCGACGAGATCCGCGTCTGGCGCAATGCAAAGTCGGCGCTGGTGGTACGGCGGGTCGAGTTGCAACGGGTGTGGAGCGAGGTCAGTTTCCAGGTCGCCCGCCTGCGCGATGATCCAGGCTGCGCAGAGGAGGAGTTCGATGCGCTGCTCGACGCTGACAATCCGGGCCTGTCAGTGCAATTGACGTTCGAACCCTTAACCCCCCAGGCCCCCTTTGTCAGGGGGGAGAGTTTGAGGCCGCGCATGGCGATTTTGCGGGAGCAGGGGGTGAATGGCGAGGTCGAGATGGCCGCCGCTTTCGACCGCGCCGGCTTCGACTGCGTCGATGTGCATATGTCCGACCTGATGGCCGGCCGCGTGCATCTGGCCTCATTCTCGGGCCTCGCTGCCTGCGGTGGTTTTTCCTATGGCGACGTGCTGGGCGCGGGACAGGGCTGGGCGAAATCCATTCTCTTCAACGCGCGGCTGAAAGATGAGTTTTCTGCATTCTTTGCGCGTCCGGATACCTTTGCGCTGGGCGTCTGTAACGGCTGCCAGATGATGAGTAATCTTGCTTCCATCATCCCCGGTGCGCAGGACTGGCCAGCGTTTCATCGCAACCGTTCCGAGCAGTTCGAGGCGCGCTTTGCCATGGTCGAGATCGTTGCGTCCCCTTCGATATTTTTTCAGGGCATGGCGGGTTCGAAGCTGCCGGTGGTCGTGTCTCATGGGGAAGGTCGTGCTGTTTTTACCGGCGATAAAAAGTCGGCGGTAGCGGTACGGCACATCGACAACCGGGGCGCGCCGGCAACGACATATCCGTTCAACCCCAACGGTTCGCAGGATGGCATCACCGGCGTGACCACGCCGGATGGCCGCTTTACCATCATGATGCCGCACCCCGAGCGAGTTTTCCGCGCGGTGCAGATGAGTTGGCATCCGTTGAACTTTGGCGAAATGAGTCCCTGGATGACCATGTTCCGTAACGCACGTATGTGGGTAGGTTGATCTGAAAAAGGAGATCAAAATTTCGCATCCGAGCACGCAACCACCCACATTTACCTCCTACCGCAGCGTTGTTGCCGTCGTCTACATTCTGGTCGCAGTGGCTGCAGCGGTATCGATGAAACTGAGCATCGGCGAAATCGACGCGGACATCGCCAACGTCGCACGCGAGCGCGGCTCGGTGCTGTTCAGGCTCATTGAACTGACGCGCGACTGGAGCGCCGGGCACGGCGGGCTTTATGCGCCGGTCACGGAAGCCACGCAGCCCAACCCTTATCTCAAGCATCCCAAACGCGACATCACCGATAATTATGGTCGGGCACTGACGCTGATCAATCCGGCCTTCATGACCCGGCAAATCGCCGAAATCGCCGAGAAGGCCGAAGGCGTACGTTTCCACATTACCAGCCTGAAGCCAATCCGTCCGGCCAACGAAGCCGATGCCTGGGAAGCCGAGTCGCTTGCCCTCTTCGAAAAGTCGGGTCTCAAGGAACGGCTCGGCTTTTTCGCCGCCGGGAGTGGCACGCTTCCCGGCCCGACGCATCGTTATATGGCACCCCTGCTCGTAAAGCCACCCTGCATGAAGTGCCACGAATTTCAGGGTTACCAGGTTGGCGACATCCGTGGCGGCATCTCCGTTACCATGCCGGCCGAGAAACTAGTGGAGATCGCCGGACAGCGGCGCAAGCAGGTCATGGCGCTCTACCTGGCTGGCTTCATTCTGCTCGCCGGAATGGGACACATGGTGGCATGGCGCACGCGCCGCCACCTGCAGGTGCTCGAAGATATCAACCGTCTCCAGGAACTCGAACTGGTCGATCGCAACCGCGATCTTTCCGAAGCCGAGAAGGAGCAACTGATTGCTGCCGCTGTATTTGGCAATGCAGCGGAAGCAATCATGGTGACCGACAAGAACAACGCCATCGTGCGTGTCAATCCGGCGTTTACCGCCATCACCGGCTATACGCCGTTCGAGGTCATTGGCCTGCAGCCCAGCATTCTGAAATCAGGGCGCCACGATGCGGCCTTTTTTGCCGAGATGTGGCGTCACATTGATGAACTCGGGCGCTGGGAAGGCGAGATCTGGAACCGCCGCAAGAACGGCGAGGTTTTCGTCGCGTGGCTTGCCATCACCACCGTGGCCGGCGAGGCCGGTGAAGGCCGCCACGTTGCCACTTTCATTGACATCACCAAACGCAAGGAAGCCGAAGAGATCATCCTGTACCGCGCCAATTTCGACGTGCTGACGGACCTGCCCAACCGCGGATTGTTCGATGATCGACTGGTCGGCGTGCTGGCGATGGCGCGGCGTCACCGTCGCAACTTTGCGCTGATGTACATCGATCTGGACTGGTTCAAGAGTGTCAATGATTCGCTTGGCCATGCCGCAGGCGACAGTCTGCTGGCTGAAGCGGCCAAACGCATGGAGAAATGCGTGCGCGATGCGGATACTGCCGCGCGCTTTGGCGGTGATGAATTCGCCCTGATTCTCTCCGACCTGAATGATCCTGGCGAAGCGGAGGAAGTCGCACGACGCGTCAATAAGGCACTGGCCGAACCGTTCGTATTGCTGGAAGGCACGGTCAGTGTGTCCGGGAGCATCGGCATTGCCATTTTCCCTGGCGATGGAGCCGATGAGTTGCTGTTGAAGAAATCTGCGGACAAGGCACTCTATGCCGCCAAGGCAGCGGGACGCAATACCTACCGGTTGGCGTCGGCCTGCTAATCGAGATGCTTTCGGCCATGGTGTAGACCCGTGAGCATCGCCCACCAGACGCCCGCCGCAGCGCTGGCCGCATTAGGCAGTGGCGAACAAGGACTGTCGGGACAGGAAGCACGGCGACGGAATACAGAGTTCGGCCCCAACCGGGTCGAAGCGGCAGCGCGGGAACCGCTCTGGCTGACACTGCTGCGCGAATTCAGCCATTTCTTCGCACTCATTCTCTGGTTGGCGGCGGGGTTGGCATTTTTGGCCGAGCATTTTGAGCCGGGCCAGGGCATGGCCGAGCTCGGCTTCGCGATTGTCGGCGTCATCGTTATCAATGGCTGTTTTTCCTTCTGGCAGGCTTACCGTGCCGAGCAGGCGCTGGATGCACTGCGCCAGTTATTGCCGCAACGCGTCAATGTCCGGCGCAATGCGCATGTCGAGGAGGTGGATGCCGCAGCTCTGGTGCCCGGCGATGTGGTGTTGCTGGCCGAAGGCGCCAAGGTGCCGGCGGACTGCCGCATCCTCGAGAGTTGGGGCGTGCGTGTCAATCTCGCGACGCTGACAGGTGAATCCCGCCCCAAGGTGCGTAGCGCCGAGACTGATGGTGCGGAAAGCGACCCGTTGTCAGCGCGATGCTTGCTACTGGCGGGCACGCTGATGGTCGCCGGCGAGTGCAGCGCGGTGGTCTACGCCACGGGAATGCGTACTGAATTCGGCTGCATCGCTCATCTGACGCAGACCGTTGGCGAAACGGAATCGCCGCTGCAAAAGGAAATCCGCCGGGTTTCACGTTTGGTGGCCCTGCTGGCGCTTGGTCTGGGCGTGCTCTTTTTTGCCATCGGTCATTTCGTCGGGCTGCCATTCTGGGCAAATTTCATGTTCGCCATCGGCATCATCGTCGCTAACGTGCCGGAAGGTTTGCTGCCCACGGTTACGTTGTCACTGGCACTGGCAACCCAGCGCATGGCCAAGCGCAACGCGCTGGTGCGACACTTGCCGGCGGTCGAGACGCTCGGCAGCGCCACCGTCATTCTCACCGACAAGACCGGCACGCTGACGCAGAACCTGATGTCGGTGCAGCGCCTGTGGCTGGGCGGAGGCTTTCTCGACTTCACCGATCTGGCGGCACAGCCGGGACTGACCGCGGACAACCGCGAACTCTTCGTCAATGCCGCGCTGTGCCACAACCTGAAGATGGTCGGCGAGAAACTCCTCGGCGATCCGATGGAAGTGGCGCTGGCGAACATGGGACGACAGGTGACGGGCGCGCTTGTCGACTGCAGGCGCATAGACGAGATCCCCTTCGACACCGACCACAAGCGCATGTCGGTGCTGG
>CAIYZZ010000093.1 GCA_903930805.1 uncultured Rhodocyclaceae bacterium
CCAATTCTCAACGTGCTCTCGCCAGAATTCCGGCCCGTGTCTCGTCGCCATCTCTTGCACCTTTGGAAAAACACCAAGAGTGCCCCCGCTCAATAGAGTAGTACATATGGACTGGCCGGAGCCTTACGCTTAGCCTCCAGATAAGCCAGCGCAGCAACTGACCACGCCGCATCCTCCCGCTGCGCTGAATCCGCCTCGGTAAGCGGTGGTGGTGTATCACCATCCAGATATTGCTGGAATTCATCCCAAGCATCTCCGATCAGCCCCATCAACTCCTCATCCCGAGCTACGGTAATCAGGATTCCGTCACCATCGGCATACACCCACAAATGCGCCGTGGCGGCCCCCGCCACCATCAACTGATGCTGAATCTGCGCGTTGTAGTGGCCGGGAACACGCCCATCCTTTGCCTCCTTCCACAATGCCGAGAATTTCCCACGGAACGGACACTTGATCTCGACGATCAGATCACCGGCGAGGTTGATGCCGTCAAGGCTGGCGCTGTAAGCACCATCCTGTAGCACCAACGGCTGCATGATTCCCCCAGTCTGTTCCTCATACGAAGCACGGGCCTCCGGCTCCAGCTTCGTCCCGTGCGCCATCGCCTCCGTCGTGGCCTGCGTGCTCCGGCCAGTCTTCACCAGCCACAGGCCATACGGTGTCACCCACGGGCTGATACCGAGCACAGCCGCTGACTCGGACGCATTACGCATCTCTTTGCGGTAGGCATGCCACTCCGGGCTGCCTTGAACGAGTTTGAGAGCGGTGCTCATCATGCCGCCTCCTTTCTATTCCTCGACTGCTCAAGGCTGCGGATCACCCGGCTGGCCTCTGACTTGGCGATGTCCTCCAGTTTCTCGACACCGCAGTAGTCCAGCACCGGATGAATCTGGCTCAGGGTAACGCCCTGTACCGTCACCGCCACCTCGACGAAGACGCCGAGATCGGTAACCAGATACGGCAGGCCAGCGAAGCGCTTGACCTCCCAAGTAGCGGTCGAGTCGAACTGCCTGAGTTGGGATACGGCTAACGGCCAGCTGAGATAGCTGAACTGCCCCTTCTGTTCGACGTAGGTCGAGACATTGATGCTGCTGAGTTTTGTGAAATAGTTGCTTTCGTTTGTTGCGTTCATGGTGAATCTCCTAACAGATGTGTAAACGACGACGCCCCGGCAGGCTGGGATAGCCTCCGGGGCGCCACGGTGTGTCCGCAAAAAGTTACGGACGAGGGAAGTGCGACGTTTTCAGTTTCTTGACCCCATAACCTCGCGAAAGAGTCTTGTTGTTGGAATGCGTGGGGGACGAACCGACAGAACCCCCAGAATTACGCTGCCAGTACCTCGGTGGTGCGTGCCTCAATGTGGGGCGCAGGCGCACTGATGGTTTCACCCAGCACGTAATCTGCTGCACGCTGCGCTGCACCTGCCGCGACGAAGATCAACCGCTTGTCACGCTTGAGGGCATCCAGCCAGCTGTCGATATAGGATGCATGCTCCAAGCAAGCAACGCAAGAAAGTCGAAATGCTGTTTGCTCATCTCAAGCGCATCCTGAAACTGGACAAGCTGCGGCTGCGAGGATTCAGTGGAGCGAAAGATGAGTTCCTGCTTGCGGCAACCGCACAGAACTTGCGACGAATGGCGAAGTGGTTGATGCCAGGAGCACAAAAAGTGAACCTAATACCCGCATAACAGCGGGTTGGCGCTGCCTCGTCTCTAAAAAATCACCACCAACTCCGCGAATAATTCAATTTGCAACTCACGGCCCATGCCATCCGCAAATTGAAAACCGAGTTTTTCAACACAATAAATCTTGAAGCAGGCATATGCCCCTGAGGGGTATACTCTGATGTAGTCCAGTAGCATTTTCCAGCCGCTCTTTATGGCTCGAGGCGGCGACGGTAAGTAGCTTCTGTCCGAGTCAGCCCATTGCGGTGCCAAATACATGAGTCAAGCAGAGAGAGAAGGGTTCGAGCAAGCCCTGCGTGAATGCGCCTCAGAGCCGATTCATCAGATTGGGGCAATCCAGCCTCACGGTGCCGCGCTTGTCTTCGACGCCAATCCGTTGCACGCCGTGCTGCAGGCCAGCGAGAACGCGGCCGATTTCCTAGGCCAGCCGAAAGGCAGCGCCATCGGCAAACCCCTCATCGCACTGCTGGGAGAACCCGCCGTCGCTGAAGTCGGGAAACTGATTCAGACTGCCCTCACAAAACATAGCGCAGCCGGCGCGCTAAGCGTGACCTGCGACGGCGTGCCCATCGACTTGCAGGCGCATTTGTATGGTGCGAACGGTCAGTGGGTGCTGGAACTCGAACGCGATGAAGGAACGCTCCAGGAAGCCTTGTTGGCACAACTTCAATTTCAGCAAACCTTGCTGGAATTTGATGCGGGCGACGATCTGACCCAATACCTCAACGAGATTGCTAAGCTGGTACGCAAGCTCACCGGCTATGACAGCGTTATGGTTTACCAGTTCAATGCGGACTGGGACGGTGAGGTTGTAGCGCAAGACAGGATCGAGGCGGCCCCCTCATACCTGGGTATGCATTTCCCGGCCAGCGACATTCCGCCGCAAGCCAGGCGTTTGTACACCGCCAACTTGGTGCGCATCGTGGCCAATATCGATGCACAGCCTGTGCCGATTTCACCGACGCTCAACCCGGTTACGGGTGAGCCGTTGGACATGACCTATTCGGCGCTGCGCAGCCTGTCGCCGATTCATCTGGAGTATCTACGCAACATCGGCGTTGCGGCCTCCATGGTGATTTCGCTGATACGGGACGGCAAGTTGTGGGGTTTGGTGGCCTGCCATCATCTAACACCCAGGCGGGTTTCCTTCGTCATGCGCGAATCAGCGATCTTCATCAGTCGCATGATATCGGCCAAACTTTCCAGTGTTGCGGCAATCGAGCAACACGGTCGAATGGAGCAGGCCACCGCGCTGGTGAGCGACTTGGTCAAATCTATCGCCGTCGACGACGAGATGGTCGTTTTGAACAAACTATTGCCCCGTTTGATCGATTTGCTCGATGCCACGGGGGTAATCGTGGTGATTGAAGGCCAGCCTCATGTGCATGGCGCTACGCCGGATAATGAGGCCGTGCGTGCCATGCTTGATTGGCTGGACTCTCAACCCTCCGCCGGAGAAGTTTTTGCCTGTGACAGGCTTGGGCAACGGTTTGCACCGGCACTGGCTTGGGCCGATGTCGTGTCAGGCGTACTGACGACGGCGTTGAGCCGGGACATGCGCAATGGCATCGTCTGGCTACGCAGGGAGAAGCCACGCACCGTGAAATGGGCCGGCGATTACCAGACGGGGCTGGCACAAAACGCAGCAGGCAATTTCAGGCTCACGCCACGCAAGTCGTTCGAGATCTGGACCGAAACGTGGCAGGGACGCAGTGACCCGTGGTCGCTGGCCGATATCGGCATAGCCGTCATGCTGTCGCTCTCGCTGCCAGAAGCACTGAAGCAAAAAGACAGACTCGAAGCCGAGCAGGCCAGATTCCGGCAGGCGCATCTGGTTTCAGAAGCTACCGTGCAACAGTTCAACAAGCTCACGGCTGCTGTGCCAGGGGTGGTGTATCAGTTTCTGACTACACCAAATGGAAGTTGGACGTTTCTGTATCTGAGTAAAGGCATCGAAGGCCTTTACGAGGTTACCGCGGAAGCCGCCTACCGGGATCACAGCGCGCTGACTGATTGCATACTCGCCGAAGATAGGGTGTCTCACCGACAAGCGGTTGAGCACGCTGCAGCAAACCTGACTCTCTGGTCGAATGAGCACCGCATCAGAACGCCGAGTGGCAAACTCAAGTGGGTTCGTGGTGAAGCCTGCCCTGAGCGACAAGAAGATGGCAGCATCTTGTGGAATGGCATCCTGACCGACATCACTGAACGCAAACAAGCCGAACTGGATCTGGCACGCAGCATTGACCGCTACCATGGCATTCTCTACAACATGATGGACGCCTATTGGCGCGTTGACGAGAAAGGCCGGATAACAGAGGCCAACGAAGCAATTTGCCAAATGCACGGTTACTCAAAGGAGGAATTACTGCTGATGTCGATTGCCGATTTTGAGGTGATCGAGTCGGCAGATGATACGCATAAGCATATTGAGACAATCATGCGCGAAGGGCACGATGCTTTTGAAAGCCAGCATCGCTGCCGGGATGGCAGGATTATCGACGTCGAGATCAGCGCCAGCTTGGCGTCCGACGCGCCGGGCAATGTCGATGCTTTCCACCGCGACATCACCGAGCGCAAGAAGATCGAGGCTGAACTGGAACGGCATCGTCAACATCTCGAGTCTTTAGTTCAGGAACGTACGGCAGCACTTTCCATCGCCAAGGAAGCCGCCGAAGCTGCCAACCGGGCAAAGACCATTTTCCTCAGCACAATGAGCCACGAACTACGCACGCCGATGAACGGCATCATGGGTATGACGGGGTTGGCACTGCGCAAGGCGACGGATCCTAAACAAGTGGACTACCTGACCAAGGTCACGCAATCTTCAGAAAAGCTGCTCGCCCTCATCAGCGACATTCTCGAATTTACCAAGGCGGAGTCGGAAGCTCTGGCCCGGGATGAGACCTCGTTCATCCTTGCTGACATTCTTGAAAGCGTGAGCAAGCGTGAGGGCCAGAAAGCCGAAGGCAAGGGAATTAAGTTCCTTGTCATGATTGATCCCTGTCTCGCGGGCCAGCCGGTGCTTGGCGATCCTCAGCACCTGGAGCACGTACTCCTCGCGCTGACCGACAACGCCATTAAATTCACCAGCCAGGGATCCGTTACGGTACGCGTGAAAGCGGATGAAGACAATCGTGAGGATATTCTGCTGCGCTTCGAAGTATCGGATACTGGCATCGGCATTTCGGCCGAAGATCGGCAGCGCCTCTTTACCCCATTTGAGCAGATGGACGGTTCGATGACGCGGAAATATGGCGGCTCCGGACTGGGTCTCGCGCTCAGTCAACGTTTGACGCATGCGATGGGTGGCGACATGGGTGTCGACAGTCAGATCGGGGCGGGTAGCACCTTCTGGTTTACCATGAGGCTGGGCAAGTCGGCAGGTGCTATCCCGCCAGCGCCGATCTAAGCGAGTGCGAGTTAGCTGGTTTAGGAGACGGCCGTTTTAGGACCAGTAGCGGTCGATGAATATGCGCGCGTCCTGTGTCCCTTCAGGGCACAAAACCGCCGTCCCGCCAGTACCGACTTTTCACCTTATATCTGCTTCACCTCGATATTCAGCGTCTGGATGCGATAGGCGATCTGGCGCGGCGTGATGCCGAGCAGGCGGGCGGCGCGTGCCTGAACCCAGCCGGCCTGTTCGAGTGCGGCAATGACACGGCTGCGTTCGTCGAGCGGGATATCCGGGCTGTCGGCCGATGATGCTTGCGCCGAAGAGGTTTCTCCGCCGGCAGGTGCCGTCCCGCCAGCGCCGACTTTCAGGCTGACCCGCGCGCTAGCTCGTTCCCGCATTTGCACGAAGCGGATCAGGTCGGGGTCGATGGTGCCTTCCTCGGCGAGGATTGCCGCCCGCTCCAGGCAGTTTTCCAGTTCGCGCACGTTGCCGGGCCAATCGTGGCTGACGAGTCGGCGCAGCGCTGCATCCTGAATGTTCAGTTTGCGTCCCTGCACGTTGCCGATCTTCGCCAGCAGGTGGCGCGCGATATCGGGAATGTCCTCCAGCCGCTCGCGCAATGATGGCAGGAACAGCGGCATGACTGAAAGTCGATAGAAGAGGTCTTCGCGGAAGTCGCCCGCATCCACGGCACTCTCAAGGTTGCGGTGCGTGGCGGCGATGATGCGAATATCAACCTTGAGCGTGCGGCTGCCGCCGACGCGCTCGAACTCCCCTTCCTGAAGTACGCGCAACAGCTTGGCCTGGAAGGCCGGCGAAATGTCACCGATCTCGTCGAGAAACAGTGTGCCGCCATCCGCCTGCTCGAAACGGCCCTTGCGGGTGCCGACGGCGCCGGTAAACGCGCCTTTCTCGTGGCCGAAGAGTTCGGATTCCAGCAGGTTTTCCGGGAGGGCCACGCAGTTCAGCTTGACGTAGGCGCCGCGGGCGCGCGGTGAGTTGTAGTGGATGGCGTTGGCGATGAGTTCCTTGCCGGTGCCGGTTTCGCCGCGGATCAGCACGGTGGTGTTCCACTTGGCGACGAGTCGCACCTGGTCGAAGACGCGGCGCATTGCCGTAGAGCGGCCGACGACGTTGTCGAAGCCGAACTGGTGGCGCACGGTGCGGCGCAACAGGTCGCGCTCTTCGAGCAGCGTATTCTTTTCCTCGGCGACACGCAGGGCAAGATCGACGCTGCTGCCAATCAGGTTGGCGACCATCTCGATGAACCGGGCGCGATCTTCGAGCAGCGCCTCGCCAGGCTCATTGGGTTGCACCGCCAGTACGCCCTTGAGACTGCCGGCTACCTTGATCGGCACGGCGATGAAGGGCAGAGCCGGATCGTAGATGCCGAGCCGGTTGAGAAAGCGCGCATCGTTGCCGATGGCGGCGAGCGTTACGGTGCGATTTTTTTCCAGCACCAGGCCAAGCACGCCCTCGCCGGGTTGGTAGCGTACGGGGGCGAAGTCCTCGCTGGCGTAGCCAAGCACGGTCTGCACCATCAACGCGCCGCTGTCGGCGTCGATGACGCTGACCATGCCGCGCGTAAGCCCTGCTACATCGTCGAGAATTGTCAGCACTTCGCGCAAGGTATCGCGAAAATCAAGCGAGCGCGATAGCACCTGACTGACGGAGTAGAGCGCCTCGAACTGCATCAGGTGCAGCTCGTGGCTTTCGCAATATTGCGGTTCCCTGGCGGCTTCGCTCAAGCCGGAATGATGGTGCGATGGGGATCTCATGGCATGCTGCGCTCTACAGGCAGTTCGACGCGAATCCGGCACCCGCCTTTGGGTGCGTCGAGGATGTCGATGCCACCGCCATGATCAGCGACGATCTGTAGTGCCCGCGCCAGTCCTGTTCCAAGGTGGCGACCGACCTGGCCATGGGCACTGAAGAATGGTTCGAATACCTTGAGGCGAAATTCGGCGGGGATGCCGGGGCCGCTGTCATCCAGTGTGAAGATGACAACATCACGCCGTCCCTGCGTGGTCAGGACAAGTTCGCGTTTGGCCGCGCGCCGCGCGCCGCGCATCCCGGTAATGGCGTCGATGGCATTGTCGATCAGCGTCTTGACGGCAATCCGCATCCGCAAGGGGCTGCCGAGAAGGGTTGGCAATACGGGTTCTGGTTGCCAGTCTACGGTGATGCCGCTCGCAAGCAGGCGCGGTGTGGAAATTTCGAGCACATCGCGCACGATCTCATTGAGATTGATCCTGACATCCGCTTCGTTGCTGTGGCTGGCCACCGGCAGCAGGCCGCGCAGTTCATCGATGCGCGCACGTGCGCCGGACAGTGCATTTTCGAGTACGGAGAACAAGCTGTTCTCGCCGCGACCCCGCATCAAGGCGAGTGCCGAGGCGATGACGTTGATCGGTTCCTCAATCTGGTAAAGCGCCGCGGAGAGGCTTTCATGCAGTGTGGTGGCATGTTCCTCATCGGTC